>NZ_JBHYVA010000824.1:0-3358 GCF_042750055.1 Streptomyces sp. NPDC059456 | reverse complement strand
GGGGCGCGCCGCCCCCGGGGGGGCTGGCGGGGGTCACGGGGCCGGCGCCCGTCCCCGGCCGCCCCGGGGGCCCGGGGGGGCGTGGCCGTATCAGGCCGGGCCCCCGGGCGGTTTGGGGCGGCGGGGGGCGCCGTTTTCGGTGGGCGTACGGATCCGGAACCGGGGAAGGTGGGTCGTATGGTGCGAAACACAGAGCAGACGCAGCCGCCCGCTCCCGAGCCGGATCCCGTGCCGCCCACACCTGGCCCCGGGCCGTTCCCGGACCCCGAGCCCATTCCACGGCCGGTGCCGCCCGTGCCCGCGCCGGTGCCCGAGCCCGACCCGGTGCCGCCGCCGCCCGGCCCCGCGCCGATCCCGCAGCCCGGACCGCTCAGCTCGGCCTAGGCGGTGCGGACCTCGGAGCGGTCGCCGCTCCAGAGGGTGTGGAACGTGCCCTCGCGGTCGGTGCGCCGGTAGGTGTGCGCCCCGAAGAAGTCCCGCTGCCCCTGGGTGAGGGCCGCCGGCAGCCGCTCCGCGCGCAGCGCGTCGTAGTACGCCAGGGAGGCGGCGAACGCGGGCACCGGGATGCCGTGTGACACCGCCGCGACCAGGGCGGCCCGCCAGTCCTCCTGCGCCGCGCCGATCTCCTGCGCGAAGCCCTCGTCCGCCAGCAGGCTCGGCAGGTCCGGCCGCGCGTCGTACGCCGCGCGGATCCGGTCCAGGAACGCCGCCCGGATGATGCAGCCGCCGCGCCACAGCGAGGCCACCGCGCCCGGGTCCACGCCCCAGTCGTATTCCTTGCTGCCCGCCTGGATCTGGTGGAAGCCCTGGGTGTACGAGACGATCTTCGAGGCGTACAGCGCCTGTTCGACCTGCGCCGCGAAGGCGTCCGCCGCCTCCGCCGGCAGGGGCTCGGCAGCGGGGCCCGCGAGTCCCCGGGCGGCCTTGCGCAGGTCCGCGTGGCCCGAAACCGAACGGGCGAAGACCGCCTCGGCGATCCCCGACACCGGCACGCCCAGGTCCAGCGCGATCTGCACGGTCCAGCGGCCGGTGCCCTTCTGCTCGGCCGCGTCCGCCACGACGTCGACGAACGGCCGGCCGGTGCCGGCGTCCGTGTGGGCCAGCACCTCCGCCGTGATCTCGATCAGGTACGAGTCCAGCCGGCCCCGGTTCCACTCCCGGAAGGTGTCCGCGATCTTCGCGGGGGAGTAGCCGGCGACCTCGCGCAGCAGGTGGTAGGCCTCGGCGATGAGCTGCATGTCGGCGTACTCGATGCCGTTGTGCACCATCTTGACGAAGTGTCCGGCGCCGTCGGGGCCGACGTGCGAGACGCACGGCGTACCGTCGGAGGCCTTCGCCGCGATCTTCTCCAGCATCGGGCCCAGGGAGGCGTACGACTCGGCGGAGCCGCCCGGCATGATGCTCGGGCCGAGCAGCGCGCCCTCCTCGCCGCCCGAGATGCCGGCGCCCACGAAGTGGATGCCCTGCTCGCGCAGCTCCCTCTCCCGCCGCCGGGTGTCCTCGAAGTGCGCGTTGCCGCCGTCGATGATGACGTCGCCCGGCTCCAGCAGCGGGGCGAACTCGCGGATCACCGCGTCGGTCGGCTCCCCGGCCTTCACCATGACGATCAGGCGGCGCGGCCGCTCCAACGCGTCCACGAACTCCTTCGCGGACTCGGCGGCGATGAAGGTCCCCTCGTGCCCGAACTCCTCCACCAGCGCGGTGGTCTTCGCGGCCGTCCGGTTGTGGACGGCGACGGAGAAGCCGTTGCGGGCGAAGTTCCGGGCGAGGTTGCTCCCCATCACCGCGAGCCCGGTGACACCGATCTGGGCCGTGCTGCTCATGCATGCGCTCCTGAGTGCTTCGATGTGCGGGTCAAAGCGACGCTACACGGGCAGATATACCTGCAGTTCCCACGCCATGCGAAAGCTTGTCAACTTCCGCGAAGGTGCGCCCTGTTGCGCCCCTTGTCATGCTCTGATCGCGCCGTTAGGTTGTGCGGTTCCTGATGTCTTCAATGGGGGCTCCCATGGGTGTACGGGGTCGGCACCGCCGGTACCAGCCGAGCAGCATCAACCGCGCCTCGCTCGCCGTCACCGCCGGTGGCGCCGGGCTCGCACTCCCTCTGATCGGCGCCGGCACCGCGCAGGCCGCCTCGGTGGACACCTGGAACAAGGTCGCCGACTGCGAGTCCACCGACAACTGGCACATCAACACCGGCAACGGTTACTACGGCGGGCTCCAGTTCAGCCAGAGCACGTGGCGCGCCTTCGGCGGCACCGCGTACGCCGCCCGCGCCGACCTGGCCACCAAGGACCAGCAGATCGCGGTCGCGGAGAAGGTCCTCGAGGGGCAGGGCCCGCAGGCCTGGCCGGTGTGCGGGAAGCAGGCCGGGCTCTCCCGCAGCGGCCCGGCGCCCGCCGTCTCCCCCCAGGGCCAGGGCCAGGGGGTGAAGGTCCAGGTCCAGGAGGCCAAGCCGGCCGCCCCGCAGACCACCGCGCCGCGCCCGACCGGGACCTCGGTCCTGCCGAACCCGTACGTCGTCGCGCCCGGCGACTCCCTCTCGGCGATCGCCACGACGCAGCACGTCGAAGGCGGCTGGCAGGCGCTGTACGAGACCAACCGGGCCACCGTGGGCGAGAACCCGAACCTGATCTTCCCCGGTCAGCGGCTCACCCTGCGCATCACCGCCGCGCCGCCCGCGCAGAACCCCGAGAAGCCGCCGCGGACCGCGGAGCCCGTCAAGCCGGTGGAGCCGAACGCGCAGAAGCCCGCCGAGAAACCGGCGGAGAAACCGGCGGAGAAGCCGGCGGAGAAGGTGGCCGACAAGGCCGCCCCCGCGGCCGCCTCAGCGCAGCAGCAGCCGGCTTCGGCCGGCTTCGTCGCCCCCGTGGACTCCGTCATCGGCACCGCGTACCACGTCGCGGGCTCCTCCTGGTCCAGCGGCTACCACACGGGCGTCGACTTCCCCGTGGCCACCGGGACCTCGGTCAAGGCCGTCGGCCCTGGCCAGGTCGTCTCCGCGGGCTGGGCGGGGGCGTACGGCTACCAGGTCGTCATCCGGCACGCCGACGGCCGGTACTCCCAGTACGCGCACCTGTCGGCGCTCGGGGTCAAGGCCGGGCAGCAGGTCTCGGGAGGCCAGCGGATCGGGCGTTCCGGATCCACGGGCAACACCAGCGGACCGCACCTCCACTTCGAGATCCGCACGGCCCCCGGCTACGGCTCCGACATCGACCCGCTCAAGTACCTCCGCGGCCGGGGCGTCGGCATCTGACCCGCGTACGTGCGGCGGCACGACCGCGAGCAGGATCAGGCCGGCCGCCGCCACCACGGCGCTGGCCAGCGCCGCCGACGTGCCCGCCGCCCCGGACCGGTC
>NZ_JBHYVA010000823.1:0-3362 GCF_042750055.1 Streptomyces sp. NPDC059456 | reverse complement strand
GCCCGCGCCCGACCGTCCCCCGCCCCACCCCGCCGACCCCGCCCCCGCCGGAACCGCCCCGCCCCCGCCGGCACCGCCCCCGCCCCCACCGCGTCCGTGTTACCCCGTTCGCCTGATCAGGGCCAGGTACATCGCGTCCGTGCCGTGCAGGTGCGGCCACAGCTGGACGTCCGGGCCGTCGCCCAGGGCCGGGACGCCCGCCATGTACGGCCTGGCGTCGATCAGTTCGGCCTCGATGGGCGAGGCGCCCGCGCCGCGCCCCTTGAGGACGTCGTCCACGACCACCCGGGTCTCCGCCAGGTGCGGCGAGCACGTGGCGTAGCCCACGATCCCGCCGACGCGGACCGCAGACAGGGCCTCCCGGAGCAGGGCGCGCTGGAGCGGGGCGAAGCCCTCCAGGTCCTCGGGGCGGCGGCGCCACCTGGCCTCCGGGCGGCGGCGCAGCGCGCCCAGGCCGGAGCAGGGGACGTCCATCAGGACCCGGTCGAAGGTGCCCGGCCGCCACGGCGGCCGGGTGCCGTCGGCCGTGATGACCTGGTACGGGCCGGGGTTGCCGGCCAGCGCGCGTTCGACGAGGCGCGCCCGGTGCGGCTGCTTCTCGGAGGCCAGCAGGAACGCCCCGCGCCGGGCGGCGAGGGCGGCGAGCAGGGCCGCCTTGCCGCCGGGGCCCGCGCAGCCGTCGAGCCAGCGCTCGTCGCTGCCCTCGACGGGCGCGGCGGCGAGGGCCATGGCCACCAGCTGGCTGCCCTCGTCCTGGACGCCGGCGCGGCCCTCGCGGACGGCCTCCAGCGCGCCCGGCTCGCCGCCTTCGGCCATCCGGACGGCGTACGGCGACCAGCGGCCCGGCAGTGCCGAGTCCTCGCCGACCGCCTCGACCAGTTCCTCGGTCGTGGACCGGCCCGGGCGTGCCACGAGCGTGACCTCGGGGCGTTCGTTGTCGGCTTCGAGGAGGTCCTCGATGCCGGCCCGGCCGCCGCCGAGGGCGTCCCACAGGGCGCTGACGACCCACCGGGGGTGCGAGTGGTAGACGGCGAGGTGCTCCTCGGCGTCCTCCTCGTAGGGCGGGGCCACCCGTTCCAGCCAGCCGTCGAGGTCGTGTGCGGCGATCTTGCGCAGCACGGCGTTGACGAATTTGGCGCGCCCGTCGCCGAGCACCACGCGGGCCAGCTCCACGCTGGCGGAGACCGCCGCGTGGGTGGGGATGCGGGTGCCGAGCAGCTGGTGGGCGCCGAGCGAGAGCACGTCCAGGACCGGCGGGTCGACCTCCCGCAGCGGCCGGTCGATGCAGGCCCTGATGACCGCGTCGTACGTGCCCTGCCGACGCAGCGTCCCGTACACCAGCTCGGTGGCCAGTGCGGCGTCCCGGGCCTGGAAGTTCTCGTCCTGGCGGGCCTTGCGCAGCAGCGGGGGCAGGACGAGGTTCGCGTACGCGTCGCGCTCGTCCACCGCCCGGAGCACCTCGAAGGCCAGGATCCGGACGGGGTCCTTCTTCGGGCGGCGGTACGGCTTGGCCTGCCGCTGGCCTGCGGCGCTGCGCGGGGGACGGGACTGTTCGCTCACGTGAAAGGTGCTCCGGGTTTACGAGGTGCTGCTGTTGACTGCGGGCCGGTGCCCGTTCGGCGACCCGAACGGGGATCCGAACGGGGATCCGAACGGGATGCCGGTACGGATCAGCGTACGTCCGCGGCGCCGACCCGCTCGCCGGGAGCGATCCGTACGCCGCGCGCCCAGTCGGCGCCGCGCATCGGCTTCTTGCCCTGGGGCTGCACCCAGAGCAGTTCCACGGCGTGCGAGCCGGTGCCGACGTACACGTTGTTCTTGGCGGGGGCGAGTTCGCCGGGCGCCAGGTCGGTGCGGTCGGTGACCAGGCCGAGGGAGATCAGCTTGAGCCGCTCGCCGCGGAAGACGGTCCACGCGCCGGGGGCGGGGGTGCAGCCGCGGACGACGCGGTCCGCGCGCATCGCCGGGGCGGTCCAGTCGATCCGGGCGTCCTCGACGGTGATCTTGGGGGCGAGGGAAATCCCGTCGGCGGGCTGCCCGACGGCGCGCAGGGTGCCGTCCTCGATGCCGTCCATGGTGGCGGCCAGCAGGCCGGCGCCGGCGAAGGCGAGGCGGGTCAGCAGGTCGCCGCTGGTGTCGGTGGGCCGGATCTCCTCGGTCAGGTGTCCGTAGACGGGGCCGGAGTCCAGGCCCTCCTCGATGAGGAAGGTGGAGGCGCCGGTGACCTGGTCCCCGGCCATGATCGAGTGCTGTACGGGCGCGGCGCCGCGCCAGGCCGGCAGCAGCGAGAAGTGCAGGTTGACCCAGCCGAGGCGGGGGATGTCCAGGGCGCTCTTGGGCAGCAGCGCGCCGTAGGCGACGACGGGGCAGCAGTCGGGGTCGATGGCGCGCAGCCGGGCCTGGAACTCGGGGTCCCGCGGCTTGGCGGGCTTGAGGACCTCGATGCCGGCTTCCTCGGCGCGCTCGGCGACCGGGCTGGCGACGAGCCTGCGGCCGCGGCCGGCCGGTGCGTCGGGCCGGGTGACGACGGCGGCGACCTCGTGGCGCCCGGAGGCGATCAGGGCGTCCAGGGCGGGCACGGCGACCTCGGGGGTGCCTGCGAAGACGAGCTTCACTGGGTCCTACCTCGCTATCTCGGCTGTCAGCAGCGCACCAGTCTATGGTCCCGGGGGCGGAGGGGGCTCCCCGGCCCGATCGGCGGGCGGCCGGGCGGCCCCTGGCGCCCCGTCAGGGGGCGTACGCACACACACGCGCCTCTCGCATATGCCGACACGCCCCGGAGCGTGACTTCCGTGCCGTTCGGCGCGTTGGTCAAGAGAGATTGACCGAAACCGGGCCGCTGCGATCAGAACGGTGTCTGCGGCCCGATCCGCTCTTCAGCACCGGTTCGAGAGGCTTCTTCATGGCCGACCACGCCACCCACGACGCCCAAGCACGGGCCAGTCTGCACCTCCTGGTGCGGGACATCGAGCGGGTTCGCCGGCAGGTGGATGCTCTGCGTACGCTCACCGCCCAGCTCGGCAACGTGTACCGCCCGCGCCGCTCGGGTCCCTCCACGGGCTTCGTCGTCTACGGCCGGGCTCCCGCACCCACCGTCCGCCTCGCGCAGGAGTTGCGGGACAGCGTCGAGACGCTGGTGACCGCAGCAGTGGACTTCGACCGCTCGCTCGGCTTCTCGTGGGACGCGGTGGGTTCCGCGCTCGGCGTCACCAAGCAGGCCGTGCACCGCCGGTACGGGGCCCGCCGGGCCCAGGCCGCGGAGTCTGCGGAGCCGCTGGCCGAGGGTACGACCACCCGGACCCTCGGGCCGCTGCCCACCGTCCCGGCGGCCCGTTCGGTGCCGCCGCAGCCGGTGCGCGAGG
>NZ_JBHYVA010000822.1:0-3368 GCF_042750055.1 Streptomyces sp. NPDC059456 | reverse complement strand
GCCCCGGACCTGACCGGGGCTGACCGGGGCCGACCGGGCAGGCCCCGGCCCGCCGGAACGGGCCGGGGGCCGGAGGCCGGGAGCGTGCGGGTCAGGCGGAGGCCGCGTCCGCGGCCTGGGCCTTCAGAGCGCGCTCCACGCCCGACCGGGACTCCGAGACCAGCCGGCGCAGGGCCGCGTTCGGCTCGGCCGATACCAGCCACGCGTCCGTCGCCGCGAGGGTCTGCTCGGAGACCTGGAGCGAGGGGTAGAGGCCCACCGCGATCTGCTGCGCGATCTCGTGGCTGCGGTTCTCCCAGATCCCCTTGACCACCGCGAAGTACTTCTCGGTGTACGGGGCCAGCAGCTCGCGCTGGTCGGTCTGGACGAAGCCGCCGATCACGGCCTCCTGCACCGCGTTGGGCAGGTCCGCGGACTCCACCACCGAGGCCCACGCCTCGGCCTTGGCCTCCGCCGTCGGCCGCGCGGCCCGCGCCGTGGCCGCGTGGCGCTCGCCCGCCGCCGTCCGGTCGCGCTCCAGCTCCGCCGCGATGGCCGGCTCGTCCAGGACGCCGGTGGCGACGAGGCGCTCCAGGAACGCCCACCGCAGTTCGGTGTCCACGACCAGGCCCTCGACCTCGGCCGCCCCGTCCAGCAGCGCGGACAGGTAGGTCAGCTGCCCCTCGGTGCGGGCGGTCGCCGCGAACGCGCGGGCCCACGCCAGCTGGTGGTCGCTGCCCGGCTCGGCGCCGCGCAGGTGCTGGAGCGTGGCCTCGGTCCAGTCCGCCAGGCCCTGCTCCCGCCACGCCGGGTCGGCGTACAGGTCCACGGCCAGCTTCACCTGCCGGTGCAGCGACTGGACGACGCCGATGTCCGACTCCTTGCCGATGCCGGCCAGGACGAGGGCGAGGTAGTCGCGCGTGGCCAGTTCGCCGTCGCGGGTCATGTCCCAGGCCGAGGCCCAGCACAGTGCGCGCGGCAGCGACTCCGTGAAGTCGCCGAGGTGCGCGGTGACGTTGGCGAGGGAGACCTCGTCGAGGCGGACCTTCGCGTACGACAGGTCGTCGTCGTTCAGCAGCACGACGGCCGGCCGGGCGCGGCCGAGGAGCTCCGGCACCTCGGTCAGCTCGCCGTCGATGTCCAGCTCGATCCGGTCCGTGCGGACGAGCTTGCCGCCGTCCAGGTCGTACAGACCGATCGCGATCCGGTGCGGGCGCAGCGTGGGCTCGCCCTTGGCGCCCGCGGGCAGCGCCGGGGCCTCCTGGCGGACCGCGAACGCGGTGATGTTCCCGGCCGCGTCCGTCTCGACTGCGGGGCGCAGGATGTTGATGCCGGCCGTCTCCAGCCACGCCTTCGACCAGGCGGTCAGGTCGCGGCCCGAGGTCTCCTCCAGGGCGCCCAGCAGGTCCGACAGGCGCGTGTTGCCGAACGCGTGCGCCTTGAAGTACGCCTGCACGCCCTTGAAGAATGCCTCCATGCCGACGTAGGCCACGAGCTGCTTGAGCACCGAGGCGCCCTTGGCGTACGTGATGCCGTCGAAGTTGACCAGGACGTCGTCCAGGTCACGGATGTCGGCCATGATCGGGTGCGTGGACGGCAGCTGGTCCTGCCGGTACGCCCAGGTCTTCATGGAGTTGGCGAACGTGGTCCACGCGTGCGGCCACTTCGAGCCCTCCGCGTACGCCTGGCAGGCGATCGACGTGTAGGTGGCGAAGGACTCGTTCAGCCACAGGTCGTTCCACCACTCCATGGTGACCAGGTCGCCGAACCACATGTGCGCCAGCTCGTGCAGGATCGTCTCCGCGCGCACCTCGTACGCCGCGTCGGTCACCTTGGAGCGGAAGACGTACTGGTCGCGGATGGTGACCGCGCCCGCGTTCTCCATCGCTCCCGCGTTGAACTCGGGGACGAAGAGCTGGTCGTACTTGGCGAACGGGTAGTCGTAGGCGAACTTCTCCTGGAACCAGTCGAAGCCCTGGCGCGTGACGTCGAAGATCGCGTCGGCGTCCAGGAACTCGGCCAGCGACGGACGGCAGTAGATGCCGAGCGGCACCGACTGCCCGTCCGGGCCCTCGTACGAGCTGTGCACCGCGTGGTACGGGCCGACGATCAGCGCCGTGATGTACGTGGAGATCCGCGGCGTCGGCTCGAAGCGCCAGACGTTGTCCTTGACGTCCGCGGCCTCGGGCGTCGGGGAGTTCGAGATGACCGTCCAGCCCTCGGGGGCCGTCACGGTGAACTGGAACGTCGCCTTCAGGTCGGGCTGCTCGAAGCTGGCGAACACGCGCCGCGCGTCCGGCACCTCGAACTGGGTGTACAGGTAGGCCTGCTGGTCGACCGGGTCGACGAAGCGGTGCAGGCCCTCGCCCGTGTTGGTGTAGGCGCAGTCCGCGACGACGCGGAGCTCGTTGGCGCCGGCCGCCAGGTGCGTCAGCGCGATGCGCGAGTCCTGGAAGACCTCGGCCGCGTCCAGCGCCGTACCGTTCAGGACGACCTCGCGCACGGCGGGCGCGACCAGGTCGATGAAGGTCTCGGCACCGGCCTCGGCCGACCGGAACCGCACGGTGGTCACTGAGGGGTACGTGCCGCCCTCCTGCGCACCGCTGAGATCGAGTTCGATCTCGTACGAGTCGACGGTGAGCAGCTTCGCCCGCTGCTGAGCCTCTTCACGGGTGAGATTCGTGCCAGGCACGCGGTCATCTCCTTTGATGGTGACGTTGCCCGGCCATCCTTCCACGCGGGGCCGATCAGGTGGGCGGAGTAATCCACGGGCGAAACGCGACGTCCGATTTCCGCCAGCTTGATCGGGTCCGGGGCCGCACTCTGGACGGCATGACCACCCACCCGGCGCCCCGACCGGCGCTCCACGCCGTACGCCCCGTCGCTCCCGACGCCCTCGCCGCCCTGCGGATCCTGGACGACGCCGGCCGGCCCTGCCGCCCCTACGAGGACCCCGAGGGCGGCGCCCCGCTGCGCTGCTGCCTGCGCCGCAGCCGCCCCGGGGAGCGGATCGCACTCGTCTCCTACGCACCGCTGCGCCGCTGGGCCGCCGGGACCGGCGCCGACCCGGGCGCCTACGACGAGCAGGGCCCGGTGTTCGTCCACGCCGCCGACTGCGGCGGCCCGGACGCGGCCGCCGGGCCCGGCCATCCTTTTGCCCAGCCCGGGGCCCTGCGCACGGTGCGCCGCTACGACGCCGGGGGACGCATCCTCGGCGGGCGCGCCCTGCTGCTCGGCGAGGAGCCGGACGCGGACCTGGACGAGGCCCTGGCGGAGGCCTTCGCCGACCCGGCGGCCGCGCTCGTGCACGTGCGCGCCACCGAGTTCGGCTGCTTCCTGTTCGAGGTCCGCAGGCCGTACTGACCGGGCCCGGACGCGGCGGAGGGGCG
>NZ_JBHYVA010000821.1:0-3370 GCF_042750055.1 Streptomyces sp. NPDC059456 | reverse complement strand
CGCACACGCGTGGGGAGCCGGGGCGCTTCTGCGTCCTCCCGCTTCGTTCACCCGCCGCGTACGGAGACTTTGCGGTTTGTTTTGCCAAATCTAGGGCTGTTCTGGAGAGGGAGCGGAGTGCGACTGAACCGGGCTCCGCTCTCTGGCGGATCGATAAATGCCCAGTTCAGAGCCATGTCTTGAGGGTCCGTCAGAGCTTCCTGGGCATAAAACAGCACGGTCGGTTTCGTATTGACAAACCGCCGGTCCTGTTTTTTACTGGCGAAGGCTCATCCACGGACAGGGGAGTACGGCGTGGACATCGAAGTACTGGGCACACTGGCGGTGCGGGAACACGGAGTCTCCGTTACGCCGACCGCCCCGAAGCCGCGACAGGTGCTGGCACTGCTGGCGCTCCATGCCGACCAGGTCGTCCCGGTGTCGGCGCTCATAGAGGAACTGTGGGCGGGAGCACCGCCGCGCAGCGCCCGCACCACCCTGCAGACGTACGTCCTGCAGCTGCGGGCCCTCATCGCGACCGCCCTGGAGCAGGGCGGGGCCGACGGTGACGGCGAGGGCGGAACGGCCCCCGCGGGCCGGCGCACCGCCAAGGACGTGCTCGTCACGCTGCCCGGCGGCTACCTGCTCAACAGCGGCGGCGGCACCAGCGACGTCCGCGAGTTCGACCGGCTCGCCGGCATGGGCTACCGGGCGATGGACGCGGGCGACTTCCCCGGCGCGGCCCGGCTGCTGCGCGAGGCGCTGTCGCTGTGGTCCGGACCGGCCTTCGCCGACGTACACGGCGGAATCCAGCTGGACATGGAGACCCGGCGGCTGGAGGAGACCCGGCTGTGCGCGCTCGACCAGCGCATCGAGGCGGACCTGCGGATCGGCCGGCACCGCGAACTGCTCGCCGAACTCACCGTCCTGGCCAGCCGGTACCGCACCCACGAGAACCTGCACGGCCAGTTCATGCTCGCCCTGCACCGCTCCGGCCGCCGCGGCGAGGCCCTCGACGTCTACCAGCGGCTGCGCGCCACGCTCGTGCGCGAGCTCGGGCTGGAGCCGTCGGCCGCCCTGCGCCGGCTCCAGCGCTCGATCCTCATGGCCAGCCCCGAGACCCCGGTGGTGGCGGACACCAGCAGCGAGCGACTCGTACGCGTCGGCTGAGATGGCCGCACGCGACACCAGGAGCGCGGCCGCGACCGGCTCGCCCGGCCGTACCCGCGCCCGGACCACCACGGGCCGAGGAGGCAGCGCGGTGCAGGAGAGGTCGGAGCGGACCCGCAGGAAGCTCGTGCACGCGGGGGCCGAGATGTTCCACCGCAACGGCTACGCGAACGCGACCCTCGGGGAGATCGCGGCGTTCGCCGGAGTGACCAAGGGGGCGCTGTACTTCCACTTCGCCTCCAAAGACGAACTGGCGGAGGCCGTCCGGCTGCGCGGCTGCGAGCTGCTGCGCGCGGCGGTGCGCGAACTGCGCGCGTCCGGCGGCTCCCCGCTCCAGACCCTGGTCGACACGACGCACTGGCTCGCGCTCAGCCTGCGCGAGGAACCGTCGGTCCCGGCCGGATTCCGCCTCGCCAAGGAGTGCGCGGGACCGCCCGCGCCCGCCACCGACTTCCACCACGTCTGGCTCGCGGAGGTCTGCGGGCTGCTGCGCCAGGCCCGGGACGCGGGGGAACTCCGCGCCGAGGGCCGCTGGGAGAGCATCGAATCGCTGGTGGCCGCGGCGGCCTGCGGCATCGAGGCGCTCGCCGCCACGGGCATGCCGTACGCCGAACTCCAGCGCCGCGTCTCGGGACTGTGGGCGCTCCTGCTGCCCAGCCTGGTGCCCGAGGGCGCGGAGCGGGACTTCCACGTCGGGATGCCGGATCCCGACACCGCGCCCCGCCGGGTGCGCGACGTACGGGGCGGCGAGGTGCCGGGCGGGCTCCTGGGCGAGGTACGGCCGGTGTTCTCCGGCAGCAGCGCGTGACCGTGTGCCAGCGACGGCTTGGAGGAGCCTGCGATGATGAATGAACACCCTGCGGACGTACTGACGGACCTCATCGGAGTGCTCGGCGACGTCCTGCGGGTCAAGCCGGAGAAGATCGACCCCGAGCAGACCTTCCAGTCCATGGGACTCGACTCCCTGCTGGTCGTGGAGTTCGTGGCCGTCGTCAACAGCCGGTACGGACTGCGCGTCCTCGCGACCGACCTGTACGACTTCCCGACGCCGGCGTCCTTCGCACGGGAGGTCGCGCGGGCGGCGGCGGGCAGTGCGGTCGCCGCTGCGCCCGTCGCCGCGTCCGTTCCCGCGGCCGCTGCCGTTGCGGTGGCCACCGCGGGGTACGAGGCACCCGCCGCCGCCCCGGCCCGGCAGTCGCCGGCGGCCGCCGCCGCGACCGGGATCGCGGAAGTGCTGCGCGAACAGCTCGCGGGGATCCTGTGCTGCGACCCCTGGGACATCAACACCACCGCCGCGTTCAATCTGCTCGGCGTGGACTCCATGGTGGGCGCGGAGTTCATCGCGGTCGTCAACCGCACCTTCGGCCTCCAGGAGCGGTCCGTCCTGCTGTACGAGCACCCCAACCTGGCGGCGATGGCCGCCTACATCGCCACGCGGACGGGTGCGGCCGCACAGGCCGTGCAGGCGGCGCGGGCGGGGCGGGCCGCGCCGGAGTTCGGCGCGGTGCCGCGGATGCCGGAGCCGGTGTTCCGCCCGGCCGCCGTCGCCCCCGCACCCGCTGCTGTCCCCGCCGCCGTTCCCGCCCCCGTTGCCGTGCGGCCGCTTCCGGACGGCGACCTCGACGTCCTGCTGGACGCGATCCGCGACGACCGGCTCACCGTGGACGAGGCACTCGTGCTGCTCGGCCGCCGCGGCTGAAGCCGTATTTCCACCCCCAGAAGGAGCGCGTCCAGATGGACGAGAAGGAAGTCCTGACCCGGTTCAAGAACGGCCATCTGGACCGGGCCCAGGTGGCCGCGCTGCTGAGCGCCGCAGCCACCGGTACGGGACCCGTCGTCCTCGCACCGCCGGAGCCGGCTCCCGCGGCGCCGCAACCGGCGCCCGGCCGGGGCGGCCCGGACTCCGCGCCCGCACAGCGCTCCGGCGCCACCGCGTCGGCCGCCGCCGGAGCGACCACTGCGGGAGCGCCGGATACGGGAGCGCGCACCGCTGCCGGGGCCGCTTCCGCGGGCGGGCAGGGTGTGGAGCCGGCGACCGTGGCCGGGCCGGGCGCCGGTGCCGGAGCGGGCGCCTTCGGCGGGGCCGGTGCCGGGCCGGTGGCCGTGGACGCCTCCCGCGTCCAGGCGGGTGCCGTGCCCGGAGGCCTTGCCGGGACGGTCTCCGCGGGCGGGCCGGGAGGCGCGGCGGGGCCGGTGACCGTGGGCGCGCCGGGTGCCGGGG
>NZ_JBHYVA010000820.1:0-3403 GCF_042750055.1 Streptomyces sp. NPDC059456 | reverse complement strand
CGTCCGCCCCGCCCCACCCCCCCCCCCCTCCACCCCCGCCCCGCTCCCCCGGCGGGTCTCCCCCCCGGGCCGCCGCGGGGTCTATCGAGCGGGTGCAGGCGGGACGCTCAGGCGGCGAGGCCCAGTGCGGCCATCCGCTTGGTGTGCGCCTTGGTGATCCGGGTGAACATCTCGCCGACGGCCGCCAGGTCGAAGCCGGCCGCCATCCCGTCCACGCCGCCGACCAGCATGGTGGAGAGCGCGTCGCGCTCGGCGACCACGCGCTGCGCCTGCGAGAGCGCCTCGCCCATCAGACGGCGGGCCCACAGCGCGAGCCGGCCGCCGCAGCGGGGGTCGGCCTCGATGGCGGCGCGCACCTTCTCGACGGCGAAGCCGCCGTGGCCGGTGTCGTCCAGCACGCTCACGACGAGCGCGCGGGTGTCGCTGTCCAGGTGGGTGGCGACCTCGCGGTAGAAATCGCTGGCGATCGAGTCGCCGACGTAGGCCTTGACCAGGCCCTCCAGCCAGTCCGACGGCGCGGTCTGGCGGTGGAAGTCGTCGACGCCCTTGGCGAAGGGCTCCATGGCGGCGGTGGGCTCGGCGTCGATGGCCGCCAGCCGGTCGCGCAGCCGCTCGAAGTGGTGGAATTCCGCGGAGGCCATCTTCGCGAGTTCGGCCTTGTCGTCGAGGGTGGGCGCGAGCTTCGCGTCCTCCGCGAGGCGCTCGAAGGCCGCGAGCTCTCCGTACGCGAGTGCGCCCAGCAGGTCCACGACGGCGGCGCGGTACTGCGGCGAGGCGGAGGCGGCCGCCCAGTCCTGGGCGGCGATCCCTGTCGCTTCGGCGGCGGCGCCGTCGTCGGCGGGCGATGCGTTTTCAACGGTCGACATGCTCCGCACAATAGCCCGCCGGAAGGGCGCCCAAGGCACCGCATCGGGTCACTGACAGTCCGCCTAAACGCGACTACCAGGTGAATTCACCCGACACACCTGCGCGATTCCGGGGTACAGTGGTAATGCGCCTGCCGGATACTCGGCGGGCCATCCGAATGAGGATGCCCGGTCGGTGGCCCGATCGGCTCCACCCGACCGCCCTCGGCGTGATGCGTACGTCCATGCGTACCGCTTCTCCACGAGGGGCCCCCTCAGCGGCACGAGCGCTTGAGCGAAGGCTAGTGGTCCCGCGCAGCTTCGTATTGCTCTCCCGAACGTGGGAGGGCGCAGTACTGCAAGCCAGGCACGGTACGACCCCCCTCGCCGCCTCGCGCCGCGTCTCACAGAAGAGGCAGCACCCTGACTACGTTCCGAGACCTCGGGATCTTTCCCGAGACGGCCGAAGCCCTTGAGGCCGTCGGCATTGTGTCCCCCTTCCCGATCCAGGAGATGACCCTCCCCGTCGCCCTTTCCGGCACGGACGTCATCGGCCAGGCCAAGACCGGAACCGGCAAGACGCTCGGTTTCGGCCTTCCTCTGCTGGAGCGGGTCGTCGTCCCCGCGGACGTCGAGGCCGGCCGGGCCACGCCCGCGCAGCTCACCGACTCCCCGCAGGCCCTCGTCGTCGTCCCGACGCGCGAGCTGTGCACCCAGGTCACCAACGACCTGCTGACCGCGGGCAAGGTCCGCAACGTCCGCGTCCTCGCCATATACGGCGGCCGCGCGTACGAGCCGCAGGTCGAGGCGCTCAAGAAGGGCGTCGACGTGATCGTCGGCACCCCGGGCCGCCTGCTCGACCTGGCGGGCCAGCGCAAGCTCGACCTGTCGCACGTCAAGGCGCTCGTCCTGGACGAGGCCGACGAGATGCTCGACCTGGGCTTCCTGCCCGACGTCGAGAAGATCATCAACTACCTGCCGGCCAAGCGTCAGACGATGCTGTTCTCGGCGACCATGCCGGGCGCGGTCATCGGCCTGGCCCGCCGCTACATGACGCAGCCGACGCACATCCGCGCCACGTCGCCCGAGGGCGAGGGCGTGACCGTCGCCAACATCAAGCAGCACGTCTTCCGTGCGCACAACATGGACAAGCCGGAGCTCGTCTCCCGCATCCTGCAGGCCGAGGGCCGCGGGCTGGCCATGATCTTCTGCCGTACCAAGCGCACGGCGGCCGACATCGCCGAGCAGCTGGAGAAGCGCGGCTTCGCGTCCGGCGCCGTCCACGGCGACCTGGGCCAGGGCGCGCGCGAGCAGGCGCTGCGCGCGTTCCGCAACGGCAAGGTCGACGTGCTCGTCTGCACGGACGTCGCCGCGCGCGGCATCGATGTCGAGGGTGTCACCCACGTCATCAACTACCAGACGCCGGAGGACGAGAAGACCTTCCTGCACCGCGTGGGCCGCACCGGCCGCGCGGGCAACAAGGGCACGGCCGTCACGCTGGTCGACTGGGACGACATCCCGCGCTGGCAGCTGATCAACAAGGCGCTGGAGCTGGACTTCCACGACCCGGTCGAGACGTACTCCACGTCGCCGCACCTGTTCGAGGAGCTGAACATTCCGGCGGGCACCAAGGGCATCCTGCCGCGCGCCGAGCGCGTGCGGGCCGGCCTGAAGGCCGAGGAGCTGGAGGACCTGGGCGAGACCGGCGGCCGCGGTGGCCGTGGCGGCCGCGGCCCGGCCGCCGCCGCCCCGGCCGAGGAGCGTCCCGCCCGGACGCGCACCCCGCGCCAGCGCCGCCGTACGCGCGGCGGTGCCGAGGTCGCTGCCGGTGAGGCCGCCGTGACGCCGGTGACGGAGGTGGCGGAGGCTCCCGAGGCCCCGGCCGCCGACGAGCCGCGCAAGCCGCGCCGCCGCCGGACCCGTTCCGTGACGACGGCGGCCGCCGCGGCCGCCGTGGCCCCGGTCGCCGTGGCTCCGGTCGCGGTCGCCGAGGTCGTGGTCCCGGCCGTCGAGGTCGCGCCGGTCGCCGAGGCTCCGGCCGCGGAGGCCCCGGTCAAGGCCCGCCGGACGCGGACCCGCAAGGTCGCCGAGGCCCCGGTCGCCGAGGTCCCGGTCGTGGCGGAGCCGGCCGTGGCCGAGCCCGTCAAGGCCGAGCCGGTGCGGGCCCGCCGGGTCCCGACCCAGAAGCCCGTCCTCGCCCAGGTGACGCCGATCGCCGAGTCTCCCGCCGCGGAGGCCCCGGTCAAGGCCCGCCGGACGCGGACCCGCAAGGTCGTCGACGCGGCCCCGGAGCCGGACTTCCAGGTGGCCCCGCCGGTGGAGCCGGTCAAGGCCCGCCGCGCCCCCGCCCGGACCCGCAAGACCGCGGAGGCCGCCCCGGTCGCCGAGGCCGTCGCGGTGGCCGAGGAGGCCCCGGCCAAGCCGAAGCGCACCCGGACCCGCAAGGCCGCTGCCGCGGTCGTCGAGGCTCCGGCCGCGGCGGTCGCCGAGGAGGCTCCGGCGAAGCCGAAGCGCACCCGGACCCGCAAGGCCGCTGCCGCGGTCGTCGAGGCTCCGGC
>NZ_JBHYVA010000819.1:0-3406 GCF_042750055.1 Streptomyces sp. NPDC059456 | reverse complement strand
GTACGGGCCCCCGCGCGCCCGGGGCCCGCACCAGCCACTCGTTCCACACCGCCCCGTCCGGCGCGGCCAGCACCTCGAAGCGCAGGTCGGGCCAGAGCGGCACCGGCCACAGCAGGGCCTCGCACTCCAGATCGCCGATCGTGCGCGCCGCCGACGACTCCGGCGGCCCGAGCACCGAGCGGTAGCGGGCCAGCGCACCGCGCGAGCGCGTCCGGGTGCGGACCATCGCCTGCCACCGCTTGTTCGCCGCCCGCTGCTCGGCGAGCGAGGCGCCCAGCCGCTGCCGCGCCGCCTCGGCGAGGTCCGGCCGGAAGTCCGCCATACGGCGCAGCAGCACCAGCTGGAAGTCGGCCGGACCGAAGGGCCCCGGGGGTGTGGACGCAGTCATGGAACCCACGATTCCACACAGGACCTCCACGAACCCGCGACATGGATGTTGCGGGGAACCACGTAGCGTGCGGACGTCATGGACTACTGCCACGCGTGCCGGAGGCACCTCAACGGCGCCCTGGCCTGCGCCGGGTGCGGAACCCCGGTCGAGTACCTGCCGCCCGTCGCGCCCGGGGGCCCCGCCGTGCCCGCCGCCCCGTACGGCTCGGCTCCGTACGGCTCCGTTCCGTACGGTTCCGCCGGGCCGGAGGCCGCAGATCCGTTCGCGGACTCGATCGTCGTGCTGGCCGGCGACCACCACGGCCGGTCCGGCGCACGGCGCCGTGCCACGCACCGGCGGCGCCGGCGGACCCTGCTGACCATCGGCCTCGGACTGGCGCTCGCCGCCGGCGGCACGGTCGCGCTGGCCCGGATCGTCACCGAGGGGCAGAAGACCGACCGGGCGGCCGAGGTCGTGCTCACCGACGGGAACGGCCCGCAGGACCCGGCCCCGCTGCCGAGCGGCCGCGGGACTCCCGCCGCGCCTTCGGCGCTGAAGCCGGTGAAGGCCTCCGGGGCCGCGAAGGCCGGCGCGGGCGGGACGAAGTCGGCCGGGCCCGGGGCGGCCACCGGGGAGCCGACGGAGCCGGGTCCGTCGGGGTCCGCCTCCGCGCCGGGCCGGACGGGGCCGACGAAGGGCGCCACCGGGCCGGGGCCGTCCGTAAAGCCGGGGCAGTCGGGGTCTGCCTCGCCGAGCCCTTCCGGGACGGCGCAGCCCCCGCCCCCGCCGGTGCCGAGCCCGAGCCCGACGCCGACCAAGGGCTGCATCCTCTGGATCTTCTGCTGACGGACCTCCCGCCGGGGGCGGGGACCGGGGCGCCGTGGGGCGTCAGCCCAGCATCCGCTTGAGCAGGTCCCGCAGGACCGCCCGCTCGGCCGTGGACAGCCCGGCCAGCGGTTCGCGCGCGAAGTCCAGGGACTCGCGCAGCCGGTCCGCGGTCTGCAGGCCCTCCTCCGTCGGGGCGGCCAGCTTCACCCGGCGGTCCGCCGGGTCCGGCCTGCGCTCGACCAGGCCGCGCGACTCCAGCCGGTCCACGATGCCCGTGATGTTCGAGGGCTCGCACTTCAGCTGCTGCGCGATCCGGCGCATCGGCATCGGCTCCAGGGACAGCAGGTTCAGCACCCGGGCCTGGGCGCCGGTGAGCTGGTGGCTGGCTGCCGCGTGCTCGTACTCCTCGTGGTAGCGGGCCACGACGGAGCCGATGAGCTCGACAACCTCAAGGGTCAGGGGATCTGCGCGACGACTGGGCATGCATCCAGCGTACCCATTTACTTGACAACATGAAATATCCAGGCGCATGGTTGTTTCACCTGCTGAAGTATTCGCCGGCGCCCCGGTGCCGGCACCCTCGATTCGGGAGCACCCATGTCTCAGATCCCCGCCGTCAGCCGCGAGTGGCACCTCGTCCGCCGTCCGCAGGGCTGGCCCGTGGCCGAGGACTTCGCCCTGCGCGAGGTCGAGGTCGCGGCTCCGGCTCCGGGCCGGATCCTGGTGCGCAACCTCCACATGTCCGTGGACCCCTACATGCGCGGCCGGATGAACGACGTGAAGTCCTACATCCCGCCGTTCCAGCTGGACAAGCCGATGGACGGCGGCGCGGTCGGCGAGATCGTGGCCTCCGCCGCCGAGGGCTTCGAGGTCGGCGACCACGTCCTGCACGGCCTGGGCTGGCGCGAGTACGCCGACCTGGACGCCAAGCACGCCACCAAGGTCGACGCCTCGCTCGCGCCGCTCTCCGCCTACCTCGGCGTGCTCGGCATGCCGGGCCTGACCGCCTACGCCGGCCTCTTCGAGGTGGCCTCCTTCAAGGAGGGCGACTCCGTCTTCGTCTCCGGCGCGGCGGGCGCGGTCGGCAGCCTCGTCGGCCAGTTCGCGAAGATCAAGGGCGCCTCCCGGGTGATCGGCTCCGCCGGCTCGGACGAGAAGGTGACGCTCCTCACGGAGAAGTACGGCTTCGACGCCGCCTTCAACTACAAGAACGGCCCCGTCGGCGAGCAGCTGAAGGAAGCCGCCCCCGAGGGCATCGACGTCTACTTCGACAACGTCGGCGGCGACCACCTGGAGGCCGCCATCTCCTCCCTGAACGTGCACGGCCGCGCCACCCTGTGCGGGGCGATCGCCCAGTACAACGCCACGGAGCCGACCCCCGGCCCGCGCAACCTGGCCCTGGTCATCGGCAAGCGGCTGCGCCTGCAGGGCGTGCTGGTCGGCGACCACGCCGGGCTCCAGCCGCAGTTCGTCCAGGACGTCGCCGGATGGCTGCGCTCCGGTGAGCTCGTGGCCGACGAGACGGTGGTCGAGGGCGTGGAGAACGCGACCGAGGCCTTCCTCGGCATGCTGCGCGGTGAGAACACCGGAAAGATGATCGTTTCCTTCACCGGTTAGGCTCACTGCACACCGTCGTGATCGTGGGCGCGAGTCACGGCGACTACCAGGAGGATCTCTTCACATGTCCATCCAGCAGTCCGACGTCGTCTACACCGCTGTCGCCACCGCCGAGAACGGCCGTGACGGCCGTGTGGCCACCAACGACGGTCAGCTCGACGTCGTCGTGAACCCGCCGAAGGAGATGGGCGGCAGCGGCGCCGGCACCAACCCGGAGCAGCTGTTCGCCGCCGGTTACAGCGCCTGCTTCCAGGGCGCCCTCGGTGTCGTCGCCCGCAACGAGAACGCCGACGTCTCCGGTGCCACCGTCACCGCCGAGGTCGGCATCGGCAAGAACGACGAGGGCTTCGGCATCATCGTCAAGATCTCCGCCGTGATCCCGAACGTGGACGCCGCCACCGCCAAGGACCTGATCGAGAAGGCCCACCAGGTCTGCCCGTACTCCAAGGCGACCCGCGGCAACATCACGGTCGAGGGGGGGGGGGGGTGGGGGGGGGGGGGGGGGGGGGGGGGCGGGCGGGGGGCGGGGGCGGGGGGGGGGGGGGGGGGCGCGCGGGGGGGGTGTGGGCGGGGGTGGGGGGGCGCGGGCGC
>NZ_JBHYVA010000818.1:0-3408 GCF_042750055.1 Streptomyces sp. NPDC059456 | reverse complement strand
CCGCCGTGCCGCGCCCCGACCCCGCCGTGCCGCGAGCCGACCCCGCCGCGTCGCGAGCCGACCCCGCCGTGCCGCGAGCCGACCGCGCCGCGCTGCGGGCTGGCCGGATAGCGGCGGAGGGGCCGCGTTGATCCACTAGGGTCACGCGCGTGACCCCGAGCCGCCACCCCAGCCCCCCGACGTCAGCCTGGTCCGGCGTGCTGGTCACAGGCTCGCTCCTCGTGCTCGGCGTCCTCTGCATCGTGATGCGGATCCCGGTCGCCGACGGTCTCGTCGACGGCTTCAGCGGCGCCGAGTGGCGTCCCCCCACCGGGTACCCGCCGTTCGCGGCGATCCTGTTCACCCCCGCCGCCTGGCTGCCCGCCGCCGTCCTGAAGGCCGTGTTCGTCCTCGGCAACGCAGGCCTGCTCGCCCTGCTGATCCTGATGTCGTGCCGCCTCGCGGGACTGCGGGCCCGGCCCGGGCCCGTCCTGGCCACCACGATCGCCGGGCTGTGGGTGGAGCCGCTGTTCCAGAGCCTGCTCGCCGGACAGATCAACCTGGCGCTGGCCTGCCTGGTCCTGTGGGACCTGAGCCGGCCCCGCGCCGCCCTCGGCAAGGGCTTCGCCCTGGGCACCGCCGCCGGGATCACCCTGACCCCGGCGCTGTTCATCCCGTACCTGCTGCTGACCCGCCGGATCCGGGCCGGGCTGACGGCCCTCGGCGCCTTCGCCGGGACCGTCCTGCTCGGGCTGCTGGTGCTCCCGCAGGCCTCCGCCGAGTTCTGGGCCCGGCACCTGCCCGCCTCCGGCCGGGTCCCGCTGCCGGACTGGCCGCACCTGTGGGTGTGGTGCGTCCCGCTGCTCGCCCTCCTGGCCCGGGTGGCGACGGCCCGCCGCCACCCGGCCCCGAAGCCCGACCTCGTCATGGTCCCCGTCCACAGGTCACCCCTCGGACAGCAGGACGTCCGCGTCGTCGAGGATCCCGGGACGCGGGCGGCACCGGCCCCGGTCCCGGGGCCGGTCAGTCGCTCGTCAGGATGTCGTCGGCGTCCATGATCCGGTAGGCGTAGCCCTGTTCGGCCAGGAAGCGCTGGCGGTGGGCCGCGAAGTCCTGGTCGATCGTGTCGCGCGCGACGACCGAGTAGAACCGCGCCTCGTGGCCGTCCGCCTTCGGCCGCAGGACGCGGCCCAGGCGCTGGGCCTCCTCCTGGCGGGAGCCGAACGTGCCGGACACCTGGATCGCGACCGTGGCCTCGGGCAGGTCGATGGAGAAGTTCGCGACCTTCGACACCACCAGCACGCTGATCTCGCCCTCGCGGAAGGCGTCGAACAGCTTCTCCCGCTGTGCGTTGGACGTCTCGCCCTTGATGACGGGCGCGTCCAGGTGCTCGCCGAGTTCGTCGAGCTGGTCGATGTACTGCCCGATGACCAGCGTCTGTTCGCCCTGGTGCTTGCGCACCAGCGCCTCGGTGACCTTCCGCTTCGTCGCCGTCGTCGCGCAGAAGCGGTACTTCTCCTCCGTCTCGGCGGTCGCGTACGCCAGACGCTCGCTCTCGGTCAGGTTCACACGGACCTCGACGCAGTCCGCCGGGGCGATGTAGCCCTGCGCCTCGATCTCCTTCCACGGCGCGTCGAACCGCTTCGGGCCGATCAGCGAGAACACGTCCGACTCGCGGCCGTCCTCGCGGACCAGCGTCGCGGTCAGGCCGAGCCGCCGCCGGGCCTGGAGGTCGGCGGTGAACTTGAAGACCGGCGCCGGCAGCAGGTGCACCTCGTCGTAGAGGATCAGGCCCCAGTCCCGGGAGTCGAACAGCTCCAGGTGCGGGTAGACGCCCTTCCGCTTCGTCGTCAGGACCTGGTAGGTGGCGATGGTGACCGGCCGGATCTCCTTGCGGGTGCCGGAGTACTCGCCGATCTCCTCCTCCGTCAGCGAGGTCCGCTTGACCAGCTCGTGCTTCCACTGCCGGGCCGAGACCGTGTTCGTGACCAGGATCAGCGTGGTCGCCTTGGCCTTCGCCATGGCACCGGCGCCGACCAGCGTCTTCCCGGCGCCGCAGGGCAGGACGACCACGCCCGAGCCGCCGTGCCAGAAGCCCTCGACGGCCTGCTGCTGGTACGGCCGCAGCGCCCAGCCGTTCTCCTCCAGGTCGATCGGGTGCGCCTCGCCGTCGACGTACCCGGCGAGGTCCTCGGCGGGCCAGCCGAGCCTCAGCAGGGTCTGCTTGATCTGCCCGCGCTCGGAAGGGTGCACGGCCACCGTGTCGGGGTCGAGCCGGGCCCCGACCAGCGGGGTGATCCGCTTGGAGCGCAGGATCTCCTCCAGCACGGGCCGGTCGGTGCTGGTCAGGACCAGCCCGTGCACCGGGTGCTTGGAGAGGGTGAGGCGGCCGTAGCGCGCCATGGTCTCGGCGACGTCGACGAGCAGCGCGTGCGGGACGGGGTAGCGGGAGAACTCGACGAGCGCGTCGACGACCTGCTCGGCGTCGTGCCCCGCGGCCCGGGCGTTCCACAGGCCGAGCGGGGTGATCCGGTACGTGTGGATGTGCTCGGGGGCCCGTTCGAGCTCGGCGAAGGGGGCGATGGCGCGGCGCGCGGCACCGGCGAGCTCGTGGTCGACTTCGAGGAGGAGTGTCTTGTCGCTCTGGACGATGAGAGGCCCGTTCACAAACGTCCCTTTCCTGCGTGGGGTGGCTGCCCGGACGCGGACGGCCAAACCTCCAGTCTGCCGCATCGCCCCCCGGGCGGGGGGATTCTGACCGGGAGCACCTGCGGGCCACCCCCCCCCTGGGGGCTCCGTCACGCGCCCAGGTGCGGGAGCGGGCCTGCCGGGTACGGGGTTTCCACGGGGAGCAGGGACCGCGCGGCGGTCTGTTCGCCCGAGCGGAGCAGGCCGTGGATCTCCCGGGCCAGTGGGGTCACGTCGCGGATGGAGACCGTCCACTCGTCGGCGTACGCCCGCGAGGCCGGCCCGGACAGGCCCAGCTGGAGGGAGCGGTGGGCCAGCGGGTTCAGGTGCAGGTCGCGCTCCGGGTCCCACTGGACCCGGGCGGGGGCCTCGCGAAGCGCGCGCTGCCAGGCCTCGTGGTCGGCGTGGGTGCCGCGTTCGTAGTGGGACAGGCAGGCGTGGCGCAGTGCGTGGTCGAAGCCCTCGCGGGTGATCTCGACGGCCAGCACCGTCTCCTGGTCGGCCTTCGTGGCCCAGCCGCAGCGGTACATCATCCACAGGAACGACGGCTTGACCCACGTCATGCGCTCCCGTTTCCAGGCGGGCGGGAAGCGGCCGTCGCGGGCCGCGGGCACCCCCAGCCGGGGTGCGTACGCCTGGTAGACGGTGACCGTGGTCCCGGTGTGGGCGGCGCGGATCTGCCGGTCCGGTACCGGCACCGCCGCCGGGGCCGGGGCCGGGGGCGCGGATCTGCCGGCCCGG
>NZ_JBHYVA010000817.1:0-3413 GCF_042750055.1 Streptomyces sp. NPDC059456 | reverse complement strand
CGGCGGCCGCCGGGGACATCCCCGCGCAGCCGTGGCAGTCGCTCGGCGACGGCCCGGTCGCGGACGCCGTCGTCTGGGACGCCCCCGCCGGCTCGGACGCCGCCGCGGTGCACACCGCCGTCGCCGGGGCCCTGGACGTCCTGCAGGAATGGCTGGCCGGCGAACGCTTCGAAGGCTCGACGCTCGTCGTCCGCACCCGCGGCGCCGTCGCCGTCGCCGACGAGCCCGCGGGCAACCTGGCCGGCGCCGCCGTCTGGGGCCTGGTGAAGACCGCACAGTCGGAGAACCCCGGCCGCGTCCTCCTCCTCGACACCGACACCGCCGACCCCGCGGACCGGGCGGACGTCGCCCTCGCGGTCGCCTCCGGCGAACCGCAGGCCGCCGTACGGGCCGGCGCCGTCCACGCCCCGCGCCTCGTACGGGCCGCGGCGGACGCCGGCACCGCGGCGACCACGGCCGCCGAGTTCACCCCCGGCGGAACGGTGCTGATCACCGGCGGTACGGGCATGCTGGGCCGGCTGTTCGCCCGGCACCTGATCACCGAGCGCGGTGTGAGCCGCCTGCTGCTGACCAGCCGCCGCGGCCCCGCGGCCGAGGGAGCGGCCGAACTGGCCGCGGAACTCACGGAGCTGGGCGCCGAGGTGGAGATCGCGGCCTGCGACACCTCCGACCGGGACGCCCTCGCCGCCCTCCTGGCGGCCGTTCCGGCCGCCCACCCGCTGACCGGCGTGATCCACATGGCCGGCGTCCTGGACGACGGCATCCTCGGCTCCCTCACCCCCGAGCGCGTGACCGCGGTCCTGCGGCCCAAGGTCGACGCCGCCCTGCACCTGCACGAGCTGACCGCGGGCCTGGACCTGGCCGCGTTCATCCTCTTCTCCTCCGTCGCCGGTGTGCTCGGCAACCCGGGCCAGGCCAACTACGCGGCCGCCAACGCCTTCCTGGATGCCCTCGCCACCCACCGCCGGGACCGGGGCCTGCCCGCCCAGTCCCTCGCCTGGGGACCGTGGGCGGCCGAGGAGGCCGGCGGCGGCATGGCCGGCGAGCTGGCCGCCGCCGACAGCGGCCGCATGAGCCGCATCGGCATCGAGACGCTGTCGGGCGCCGCGGGCACCGAGGTGTTCGACGCGGCCCGCACGCTCGGCGCACCCGCCCTGGTGACGATCCTGCTGAACACGAAGGAGATGCGCGGCGCCACCGACCTCCCGGACCTGTTCCGGAGCCTGGTGCCCGCCCGCTCGCGCCGCCGCGCGGAGTCCGGATCCACGGTCGACGTCACGGCGTTCCGCCGCCGGATGGCCGGCCTGACCGAAGCGGCCCGTACCGACGAACTCGTCGACCTCGTACGGGCCCACGCGGCCGCGATCCTCGGCCACTCGGGGGCGACGTCGATCGGCAAGAGCCGCGAGTTCAAGGAACTCGGATTCGATTCGCTGTCCGCCGTCGAATTCCGCAACAGCCTCGCCGAGGCCACCGGACTGCGACTGCCCGCCACGCTCGTCTTCGACTACCCCAACTCGCAGGCCCTCGCCGAGCACTTCGCCGAGGAGCTGCGGCCGAAGGACGGAGCCGACGGGACCGGCGGAAGCGGCGACGCGGCCGCCCCCGACTCAGACGAGGGCAGGATCCGCCGCCTGCTCCAGACCGTCCCCATGGCCCGCCTGCGCGAACTGGGCCTGGTGGACACCCTGCTCGAACTCGCCGACGGACGAGCGGAACACACGGAGTCCACGACGGTCGCCGCAGAGGAAGAAGCGATCGACGACATGGACGCCGAGAGTCTGATCAACATGGCGCTCGACGGTCTCGGGCTGGACGACGCGATACAGGGAATGTGAGAAGCCGATGTCCAATTCTGACCAGAAGCTGCTCGACGCACTCCGGGCGTCCATGAAGGAAACCGCCCGGCTGCGGACGCAGAACCGCAACCTGTCGGCCGCCGCCCGCGAGCCGATCGCCATCGTGGCCATGAGCTGCCGCTTCCCGGGCGGAGTCGACTCCCCCGAAAGCCTGTGGCAGCTCGTCGACGAGGGCCGCGACGGCGTCTCGGAGTTCCCCGTCAACCGCGGCTGGGACGTCGAGGGCCTGTACGACCCCGAGGGCGAGCGCCCCAACACCACGTACGTCAACAAGGGCGGGTTCCTGCACGACGCGGACCGCTTCGACCCCGCCCTGTTCTCGATCAGCCCCAACGAGGCATTGATCATGGACCCCCAGCAGCGGCTGCTGCTGGAGGCGTCCTGGGAGGTCTTCGAGCGGGCCGGCATCGACCCGCACACCCTCAAGGGCAGCAAGACCGGCGTCTACTCCGGGATGATGTACCACGACTACGCGTACAACAGCGCGACGGGCTCCATCGCCTCGGGCCGCGTCTCGTACGCGTTCGGCTTCGAGGGCCCCTCCGTCACCCTGGACACGGCCTGCTCCTCGTCCCTCGTCGCGATGCACCTCGCGGCACAGGCCCTGCGGGCGGGGGAGTGCACCCTCGCCCTGGCCGGCGGCGTCGCCGTCATGTCCACCCCCGAGGTGTTCGTCGAGTTCAGCCGCCAGCGCGGCCTCGCCAAGGACGGCCGCTGCAAGTCCTTCGCCGCCGCAACCGACGGCACCGGCTGGTCCGAGGGCGTCGGCGTCCTCCTGCTGGAACGCCTCTCCGACGCCCGCCGCAACGGCCACCAGGTGCTCGCCGTCATCCGCGGCAGCGCCATCAACCAGGACGGCGCGTCCAACGGCCTCACCGCCCCCAACGGCCCCTCGCAGCGCCGCGTGATCCGCAGCGCCCTGGAGAACGCCGGCCTCACCACGGCCGACGTCGACGTCGTCGAGGCCCACGGCACCGGCACCACCCTCGGCGACCCCATCGAGGCCCAGGCCCTGCTCGCCACCTACGGGCAGGACCGCGACGCGGACAAGCCCCTGTGGCTCGGCTCCCTGAAGTCCAACCTCGGCCACACCCAGGCCGCGGCCGGCGTCGCCGGCGTCATCAAGATGGTGCAGGCGATCCACCACGGCATCCTGCCCAAGACCCTCCACATCGACGAGCCCACCCCGCACGTCGACTGGACGGCCGGCAACGTCAGACTGCTGACCGAGCCGGTCGCCTGGCCGGCGGGCGAGCGTCCGCGCCGCGCCGGCGTCTCCTCCTTCGGCCTCAGCGGCACCAACGCCCACGTCATCGTCGAGGAGGCGCCCGCGCCGGCCGAAACCACCACGGCCGAAGAGGACGCCGCCCCCCACGAGACCGCGCCCGGCTTCGTGCCGCGGCTCGTGCCGTGGGCGCTGTCCGGCCGGACGGCGGCGGCGTTGCGCGCCCAGGCCGGCCGTCTGGTCGCGCACCTGGAGACGCTGGACGGGCAGGACCTGGCGGTGGCGGGGCGGGCGCTGGCCACGCGGCGCGCCCGGCTGAACGAGCGGGC
>NZ_JBHYVA010000816.1:0-3413 GCF_042750055.1 Streptomyces sp. NPDC059456 | reverse complement strand
GCCTCGGCGAGGCCCGCGGCCCGCTCCCGCACCTCGTCGGTCAGCAGCAGCTCCCGGCAGGGCGGGGCCCACAGCCCGTGCTCGGCGACCTCCAGGGACCGCTGGTCGGCGACCTTGAAGTAGCGGATCTCCTCGACCTCGTCGCCCCAGAACTCCACGCGCAGCGGGTGTTCCTCGGTGGGCGGGAACACGTCGAGGATGCCGCCGCGCACCGCGAACTCGCCGCGCTTCTCGACGAGCTCGACGCGGGCGTACGCGGCCGCGGCCAGCGCCTCGGTGACCTCCCCCAGATCCTTGCTCTCACCGTGCCGCAGGCTCACCGGCACCAGGTCCCCGAGCCCCTTGACCTGCGGCTGGAGCACGGAGCGGATCGGCGCGACGACGACGGAGACGGGCCCTGCGGCCGGGTCGTCCTTGCGCGGGTGCACGAGGCGGCGCAGCACGGCGAGCCGCCGGCCCACGGTGTCGCTGCGCGGGGAGAGCCGCTCGTGCGGAAGGGTCTCCCAGGACGGGTACTCGGCGACCTCGTCGGGCGGCAGGAACGACCGCAGCGCGGCGGCCAGGTCCTCGGCCTCCCGGCCGGTGGCGGTGACCGCGAGCACGGTCCGCCCGGTCCTGGCGGCCAGGGCGGCGATGGCGAAGGGCCGTGCGGCGGGCGGTCCGACGAGGTCCACGTGCATCCGGTTGCCGTCCCCGGCCGCGGTGACCGCCTCGGCGAGGGCCGGGTCCCGGGTGACGGCGTCGAGCAGTCCGTGCAGGCTCATGAAAGGAGGCTTCCGTCCGGTGGAGGGGCAACGCGAAGGACCCGACACGTCGCACGGGCCGGGGGTTCCCACCCTACGACGCGCCGGGGTCGCCCGCTCGCGGTATCGGACCCGCCCCGCGGGGACCGTACGGCGCGGGAACGGCACCGGCCCCGGCCCGCTCCGAAGAGCGGACCGGGGCCGGACCTTCCCCCGTGTTTCCCCCGTGGTTCCCCCGTGACGACCGCGCTGCGTCCTACTCGCTCGCGATCGCGTTCAGTACGTTCATCCGCCCCGCCCGGAAGGCCGGGACCAGTGCGGCGAACAGGCCCACCAGGGCCGACCCGGCGAAGACCCCGATGATCGTCGGCCACGGGATCTCCAGGACCTTCATGCCCTGGAGGGCGAGCAGCTGCTGGGCGGTGGCGCCCCAGCCCATGCCCAGCCCGAGGCCCAGCAGCGCGCCGAAGAGGGCGATCACCACCGACTCCAGGCGGATCATGCGGCGCAGCTGGCGGCGGGAGAGGCCGATGGCGCGCATCAGGCCGATCTCGCGGGTCCGCTCGACCACCGAGAGGGCCAGGGTGTTCACGACGCCCAGGACCGCCACGATGATCGCGAGGGCGAGGAGCCCGTAGACCATGTTCAGCAGCGAGCCGACCTGGTCCTTGAGCGCTTCCTTGTAGTCGGTCTGGTTGCGCACCTTGTACTGCGGGTACTGCGCCATGTCGTTCTTGAGCGCGGTGTAGGCGGTGTCCGCCTGCCCGTTCTCGGCCTTGGCCAGCAGCATGAACGGCCGCGGCATCCGGTCGGCGGGCAGGTTCGCCTCGGCGGTGGCCGTGCTGACGTACTTCACGCCCTTGTCGAGGTTGCCGTCGTCGCTGGTGATCGCGGCGACCTTCAGCTCGGTCTCCTTGCCGCCGGCGAAGGCCACCTTCATCCGGTCGCCGACCTTGATCGCGTGCGCCTTGGCGTACTCGGAGCCGACGGACATGGCGCCCGCGGCGTACGCGTCCTCGTGCTCGCCCGCGATCATCTTGCGCCGCACGTCCTGGGCGTACGTCGGGTCGGTGACGCTCAGCTCGTCCTTGGCCGAGCTGCCGTCCGGCGCGGTCAGCTTCACCTCGACGCCCCGGTAGGCGGTGACGTGGGTGAGGCCCTTGGTGGCGCGCATCGCCTGCTCGGCCTGCGGCATCACCGGCTGGCCGTTCTCGGAGGCGACGATGAAGTCCGCGCCGACCGACTTGTCGAGCTCCTCGGTGGCGGAGGCCACCATCGAGGAGCCGACCACCGACAGGCAGGCGACCAGCGCCAGGCCGATCATCAGCGCCGCGGCGGTGGCGCCGGTGCGGCGCGGGTTGCGCAGGGCGTTGCGCTCGGCCAGCCGGCCGATGGAGCCGAAGGGCCGCAGCACCGGGGCGGCCAGCACCCGCACCACGCCGCCCGCGAGCAGCGGGCCGATCACGATGAAGCCGATCAGGGTGAGGACCACGCCCAGGCCGAGCCACATCGACCCGGTGGAGGCCTTGTCGGCCTGCGCGGCCAGGAGCAGCGCGGCGGTGCCTGCGCCGGTGAGGACCAGGCCGAGCACGGCCCGTACGACACCGGTCTTGCGGTCGCCGGGGGTGCCGGCGTCGCGCAGGGCG
Organism: Streptomyces sp. NPDC059456; assembly: GCF_042750055.1. Classification (NCBI taxonomy): domain Bacteria; kingdom Bacillati; phylum Actinomycetota; class Actinomycetes; order Kitasatosporales; family Streptomycetaceae; genus Streptomyces; species Streptomyces sp. NPDC059456. Next base: position 1,024 of record NZ_JBHYVA010000816.1, on the reverse strand, counting down.
GCCATCGGGGAGACCTTGCCCGCCCGCAGGGCCGGGACGAGGGCGGAGACCACGGTGACGACGATGCCCAGGACCAGGCCCAGCACCGGGGTGGCGGGCAGGACCGTCAGGTCGTCGGTGGACAGGTGCATGCCCATGCTGCCCATGAGCTTCATCAGGCCGACGGCGATGCCGATGCCCGCGCCGATGCCCAGGACGGAGCCCACGACGCCGAGGAGCAGCGCCTCGACCAGGATCGAGCGGTTGACCTGGCCGCGGTCCGCGCCGATGGCGCGCATCAGGCCGATCTCGCGGGTGCGCTGGGCGACCAGCATCGAGAACGTGTTGAAGATCAGGAAGATGCCGACGAGGAAGGCGATCCCCGCGAAGCCGAGCATCACGTACTTCATGACGTCGAGGAAGGAGCCGACGTCCTTGCGGTTGGAGTCCGCGGCCTCCTTCGCGGTCTGGAGCTTGTAGGTGTCCTTGCCGACCGCGGTGGCGATGTTCTGCTTGAGCCGGTCGTTGCCGACGCCGTCCTTGGCGGTGACGTTGACGTGCGTGAAGGTGCCCGGGGCGCCGAGCAGGCCCGTCTGGGCGGTCGCGGTGTCGAAGTAGACGACGGCCGCACCCGGGTTGGTCACCTTGAAGGCCGCGATGCCGCTGATCCGGGCGCGGATGTCGCCGGGCAGCGCGATGGTGCGCAGCTCATCGCCGAGCTTCAGGTGGTGCTTCTCGGCGGTGTCGGCGTCGACCATCACCTCGGTCGGGCCGCGCGGGGCGTTGCCGGAGGCGATCTTCATGGACTTGAGTTCGTTCTCGCTCCAGTTGCCCGCGATGGTCGGGGCACCGGTGGACGAACCCATGTTCTCGTTCTTGGCGTTGACGACGGTGACCGCCATCGAGACGACGCCGCCCTCGGCGCTGCGGACGCCCTCGGCCTTCTTGACCTGCTCGACGACGGAGGCGTCGTGGGTCTCCGGCTTGCCTCGGCGCGGCGCCCCCCCGCCCGGCCCCGCCCCCCTGGGGGGGGCCGGGTCCTCGG
>NZ_JBHYVA010000815.1:0-3414 GCF_042750055.1 Streptomyces sp. NPDC059456 | reverse complement strand
CGGGTGCGCAGCCGGCCGCGCGGGTGACGGGGCGCCGCCCGCCCCCCCCGCCGCGCGCCGCGTCCCCCCCCCCCGCCCCCGACCCGACCCCCCCCACCGCGCACGCGCCGCCCCCGAGGCCGCGGGAGAGGTGGAACGGCCCGACCACGAGCGTGGTCATCATCACGGTGGAGACGAGCGCGCTCATGCCGAGGCCGGCGCTCAGCAGCGGATCGCGGAAGACCGCCGGCCGGATCAACGGGGACGCCGCCCGCACCTCGGCCCGTACGAACAGGCCCACGCCGAGGGCGGCGGCCGCCAGCAGGGCGAGGTTGAGCGGACCGGGACGGCCGTGCCCCGCCGTCATGGCCAGGGCGTAGGCGCCGAGGGTCAGCGCGAGCAGCAGCGTGCCCACGTGGTCGAAGCCGCCGCGCCCGGTGCGCCCGTCCCGCCGGTCGGCGGGCAGGTGACGGGCGGCCAGGACGAAGGCGAGGACGCCGAGCGGCACGTTGACGAGGAACACCGCCCGCCATCCGGGACCGGCGATCAGCAGACCGCCCAGTGAGGGGCCGAGGGCCGTGCCGACGGAGGACATGGTGCCGAGCAGCCCCATGGCGCTGCCGGTCCGCTCCTTCGCCACCGTGTCCCCGACGAAGGCCATGGTGAGGGCCATCATGGCGGCCGCCCCGAGGCCCTGCGCCGCCCTGGCGGCGATCAGCAGCCACAGCGTGGGCGCGAGGCCGCACAGGACCGAGGCCGCCGTGAACAGGGAGATCCCGGACAGCAGCAGCCGACGGCGGCCGACCATGTCGCCGAGCCGGCCGACGCTGACGATCAGGGTCGTGATGGCCAGGAGGTAGGCGAGGACGACCCACTGGACCTGCTGGAAGGTGGCGCCGAAGGCGTGCGCCAGCGTGGGCAGGCCGACGTTCGCGGTGCTGGTGCCGAGCGAGGACAGCAGCACGGACAGGGAGAGGCCCGCGAGTGCCCACCGGACCGAAGTCGTGTCCTGCGCCGGCCCCCCTGCCAGGGACGTCGGTGACCCGGCGGCGAGCGGCTTCACTGCCCCCGCCCTTCGGCGGCGCCCTCGCGCATGCCCGTGAAGACGGTGGTGGCGGACAGCAGGAATGCGTCGGGCCGGCGCAGGATGCCCTGCTCGGCCCCGGGATCGAGCAGGACGTCGAGGGTTTCGGTGTCCTCCGCGTCCAGGACCTCGCCCGCGATCTCCCGCATCCGGGTCAGCTGGGCGTGCAGGAAGGCGCGGCCCGGTGCGCCCAGCGGGGCCGGCAGGTCGAGGAGCGAGGTGAAGCTCCCGACGCGGGTGAGCCCGGCGCGGCCGAGCATCGCGGGCCAGTCCTCGACGACGGGGACCGCGCCGGGGAGCTCGGCCCGCATGGCCGCGAACCGGTGCTCCAGGACGGCGTCGAGCCGGGCCTGCAGGCCGGGGCGGCCGATGCCGATGTCGCGCGGGAGGAAGCGCATCGGCAGACCGCCCTCCGCCACGGCGAGCACCCCGCCGGGCCGCAGCACCGCGGTCAGCGCGTCCAGCGCGCCCTGCTGGTCGCCGAGGTGGTGGACGGCCTTGCTGCTCCAGATCAGATCCGCCGTGCCGAGGCCGTCGAGGCCTCGGGGCAGTTCGGCGTTCCGGGCGGCCACCCGGTCGCCGAGGCCGAGGCGTCCGGCGCGGGCGAGCGTGCGCTCCAGAAGGCCGGACGAGCCGTCCACGGCGACGGTCTCGGCGTCCGCGAAGGCCTCGGCGAGCACGCAGGTCATCACGCCGGGTCCGCTGCCGATGTCGAGGACGCGCCGGACCTGCGCGCGGGGGCCGAGCAGCTCCCCGAGGTGGGCGGCGGTCCGGCGCAGGACCGGGAGCTGCAGTTCGGCGCCGGTCTCCAGGGCCGTGGCCTGGGCGTCCCAGTCGACGTCGGCCACGTGGTGGCCGTGGCCCTGACCAGGGCCATGACCGTTGCCTTGGCCATGACCGTTGCCTTGGCCATCGCCGTGTGGGGGTGCGCCGTGTGGAGGTACGCCGTGCGCGGGGTGGGCGTCGCTGTGTCGGGTCATGCCGCGGAGCCTGCACCCGTGGGTCCCGGACGACAACTCTTGTTGCCGTTTCCGGGACGGGAGAGTGGAATGCCCCCATGGACACCCCCACCGGCGCACCCGCCGACGCACCCACCGCCGGAACCACCGACGGACCCGCGGACACGCCCCCGGACACGCCCCCGCCGTACCAGGCGGTCCTCGACGAGGTCGGCCCGCGCCTCAAGCGGCTGCGCGCCCGGCGCGGCCTCACCCTGGCCGCGCTCTCCGAGGAGACGGGCATCTCCAAGAGCACGCTGTCCCGGCTGGAGTCCGGGCAGCGCCGGCCCAGCCTGGAGCTGCTGCTCCCGCTGGCCGGTGCGTACCGCGTGCCGCTCGACGACCTGGTGGGGGCGCCCGAGGTGGGCGACCCGCGGGTCCGGCTGACGCCGCACGCGCTGCCGAACGGCGGGACGTTCGTCCCCCTGTCCCGGACCCCCGGCCCCCTCCAGGCGTACAAGATGATCATCACCGACCGGGGTGCCGAGCCGGACCTGCGCACCCACGAGGGCTACGAGTGGATGTACGTGCTGCAGGGCCGGCTGCGGCTGGTGCTCCCGGAACACGATCTGGTCCTCGGCCCCGGCGAGGTCGCCGAGTTCGACACCCGGCTCCCCCACTGGTTCAGCAGCGCCGACGGACGGCCCGTCGAGGTCCTCAGCCTGTTCGGGAGGCAGGGCGAACGCATGCACGTCCGCGCGAAGCCCGCTCCGTCGGGCGGCGCCGGGAGGACGGCGTGAGGGAGTTCCGCCGGGCCGTGGCGCCGGGTGGCCGGGCGGGTGCCGGGGCTATTCGCTGACCAGGACCGGGAGGGTGAGCACGGCGCTCGCCGGGGTTGCGGTGAGCTGGTCCGCCGGCACGGTGAAGTCGATCCCGTCCCCGCCCGCGCGGGGCCCGTCGTGGTGGTCCGGGGCGGGTGAGTCCGCGCCTTCCTCCTGGTAGTGGAAGGTGCCGGTGCCCAGGAGCCGGCCGCCCGCGTCGTAGTACGCGGCGCGCAGGTCCAGGCTCAGGACGTCGCTGACGTCCGAGGTGACGGCCAGGTGCCCGGTGACGGCCGGCTTCCCGGCGGGCGCGAGGGCGAGCGCCGTCAGTCGCACGCGGTCGGTGAACGGGCCCTGCTCCACGCGGACTTCGCCCGCCTGGGCGGGCGGGCTGAGGACGGGGGCGGGTGCCGGTGCGCCGCTCGGCGCGGGCAGTTCCACGGGGGCGGCGGATCCGGCCGGCCTCCCGGCGCCGGCGTCGCCCGCCCGACTGCCGGGGGAGCCCCCCGCGGGGGGGGGGGGGGGGGCGGGCAGCGCGGCGGCCGCCCCGCCGGGGGGGGGGGGCATCGGGTCGCGCCGGGAGGGGCCCGGG
>NZ_JBHYVA010000814.1:0-3415 GCF_042750055.1 Streptomyces sp. NPDC059456 | reverse complement strand
GGGCGCCCCCGCGCCCCGGGGGGCCGCCGGGGCGGCGGCTGGCCCCCCCCCCCCCCGCGCCCCCGCCCCGCCCCCCGCCCGGGCCCCGCCCGCAACCCCGCCCGCCCCCGCCTCCGTCCCGTCCGCCTCCGGAACCGTCCCGTCCCCGCCCGCCTCCGTCTCGTCCGCCTCGGGAACCGTCCCGTTCCCATCCGCCTCTGCCCGGTCCGCCGCCCTGACCGGGCGGCCGGCCTCGACCGTGCGGCGGGTGGGCGGTCCGCTGCGGCCGCTGCGCTACGAGCTGTGCCGCGTCTTCGGTACCGCCACGCCCGTCCTCACCGCGGCCGTCGTCGTTGCCGTCTCCGCCGTCACCGCGCTGGTGCTGGCCCGGGCGGGCGGCACCCCGCAGAACCGGCTGCTCGCCGCCTGGCCGCAGCTGCTGCCCCTGCCGCCCGCCGCCCTCGGCGCGGGACTGCTCGGTGCGCTGGCCTTCGGCGAGGAGTACCGCTACCCCGCACTCGCCGCGGACCGCGGCACCGTGCCGCGCCGGATGGGCCTCCTGGCCGCCAAACTCGCCGTCTGTGCCGGTCTCGCCCTGGCCTTCGGTGCGCTCGCGGTCACGGCCGACGCCGCCGTCCTGGAACTCGTCTTCGGCCGCGGCCCGCTGCGCACCCCCGGGGAGTGGGCATCCCCGGCCGCGAGTTGGGCCGGACTGCTCATCGGCTGTGCCTGGGCCGGCGTCCTGGCCTCCGGTGTCTTCCGGTCGGCGGCCGCGGGCCTGGCCGCCGTGCTCGCCGTACCCCTCATGGTCGTTCCGCTCGTGCGCAAGGCGCTGGACGGGCCGTCCGCGTACCCGGCGAGCGGGCTCGCGGCCCGGCTGCGCGGACTGACCTGGGCGCAGTGGCCCCCGGAGGCGGACCACCTCGTGACGGGGGTCCTGCGGGTGATGGCCCAACCCGTCGGCACCGCACTGGTGTTGTCGCTGATGGTCCTGTTGTGCGCCTATGGGTTCACAGGACTGCGCAGCCGCGTCCGTTGGTAAAGGACCGTTGGTGATCGTTCCGGTGCCGGGCGGTGCCGGAACGCGACCGATCCGGTCCCCATCACGTGAACCGGACCACAACTCCCCGCAAAGGGCCCGGTTCCTTCCGATAAGTCGTCAATTGCGCAGGTGGTACCGATCACCCTTTCGTGTGCTTTTCACCAAAGACCTCAAGGGTCGCCGGGGCGCGGCCGACAAAGGATTCGTGAGTACCCTTGCGCACACCATGATGACCGCCGCCCGCCATGCCGACTCCGGCCTCGCCGGCCCGGGCGAACTCGACCGCTACCCCTACGCCGAGGCCCCCGGCACCGACCGCGTCACGGCGCCCCACTGGGACGGCGCCGACGTCGAGTTGAGCCGGGTCGGGCGCCGTGCGGCAGGCAGCCGCGGCCGCGGCCTGCACGGCCAACTCGTCCAGCAGCTGGGCCAGATGATCGTCTCCGGCGACCTCGGCGCGGACCGCCCGCTGGTCCCCGAGGAGATCGGCCAGCGCTTCGAGGTCTCCCGTACGGTGGTCCGCGAATCGCTGCGCGTGCTGGAGGCCAAGGGCCTCGTCAGCGCCCGCCCCAACGTCGGCACCCGCGTCCGCCCCGTCGCCGACTGGAACCTGCTCGACCCCGACATCATCGAGTGGCGTGCCTTCGGCCCCCAGCGCGACGACCAGCGCCGCGAGCTCAACGAGCTCCGCTGGACCATCGAGCCGCTGGCCGCCCGCCTCGCCGCCGGCCACGGACGCCCCGACATCCAGCAGCGCCTCGCCGACATGGTCGAGATCATGGGCCACGCCCTCGGCCAGGGCGACGCGATCACCTTCGGGCGCGCCGACAACGAGTTCCATGCGCTCCTCATCCAGGTCGCGGGCAACCGCATGCTGGAGCACCTCTCCGGCATCGTCTCCTCCGCGCTCCAGGTGTCCGGCAGCCCCGTCACCGCCTGCGACCGTCCCAGCGAGGCGTGCGTCGCCCACCACGCTCGGATCGTCGAGGCCCTCGCCGCCGGCGACGCGACGGGCGCCGAGAACGCGATGCGCCAGCTCCTGACGGTGCACCCGGAGGTCGAGCGCGTGGTCCCCGCCCCGCGCGAGCACTGACGGGCGGACGGACGGCGGCGCGGGGTACTCATACGTGCCGCCGGCCCCCGGAGGTACCCGGGACGCGGTCCGGCGGGGTACCTCCCGGCGGCGGCCGGGAGCGGGCCCGGCCACCTCGGCACGCCCTGGCGACCGGGGTGTGACTGGGGCCACGAAGAATTGGGCGTAACACTCCGCGAGGTCAAGCGATGACCTAGAGAGGTGATGGCCGACGGAGGGAAGACAGCAGCCCTTGCGGGTGCTGTGCAGCTCCCCGGCCCCTGCCCGCGCCCCCGGCCCATTCCCAGTCGGTGGTCGTCGGCTCCGGTCCAGCACCATCCGGCCGGGGTCGGAAGCCGTTTCCATCGTTTCCGAGAGGTTGTTCGTGTCGGCCAGCACATCCCGTACGCTCCCGCCGGAGATCGCTGATTCCGAGTCTGTGATGGCGCTCATCGAGCGGGGCAAGGCCGAGGGGCAGATCGCCGGCGATGACGTGCGTCGGGCCTTCGAGGCTGACCAGATTCCTGCGACCCAGTGGAAGAATGTTCTGCGCAGCCTCAACCAGATCCTCGAGGAAGAGGGTGTGACGCTGATGGTCAGTGCCGCGGAGTCGCCCAAGCGCACCACCCGCAAGAGCGTCGCAGCGAAGACCCCGGCCAAGCGGACGGCCACGAAGACCGTCGCGGCGAAGACGACGGCTGCGCGGACCGTCGCCGCTGCGGCACCCGCGGCCGAGACGGTGGAACCGGAGCCCGTGGACGCTCCCGCGGAGGAGCCCGGAACCGAGCCCGCCGCGAAGAAGACCGCGGCGAAGAAGACGGCGGCCAAGAAGGCGGCCCCTGCCAAGAGGACCGCCGCGAAGAAGACGGCCGCGAAGAAGACCGCCGCCAAGAAGGACGCCGACGAGGCCGGCGAGGACGAGCCCCTCGAGGAGGGCCCCGGCGCGGTCAAGGCGGAGGGCGAGGAAGAAGAGGACGGCGGGGAGAGCAAGGGCTTCGTCATCTCCGACGACGAGGACGACGCCCCGGCCCAGCAGGTCGCCGTGGCCGGTGCCACCGCGGACCCGGTCAAGGACTACCTGAAGCAGATCGGCAAGGTCCCCCTCCTCAACGCCGAACAGGAGGTCGAGCTCGCCAAGCGCATCGAGGCGGGCCTGTTCGCCGAGGACAAGCTGGCCAACTCCGACAAGCTGGCCCCCAAGCTCAAGCGCGAGCTGGAGATCATCGCCGAGGACGGCCGCCGCGCCAAGAACCACCTGCTGGAGGCCAACCTCCGTCTCGTGGTCTCGCTGGCCAAGCGCTACACCGGCCGCGGCATGCTCT
>NZ_JBHYVA010000813.1:0-3429 GCF_042750055.1 Streptomyces sp. NPDC059456 | reverse complement strand
CGCGAAAGCGGACCGGGGCCCTCTGCGTTGCCCGGGTCCTACGAGGATTCCCGCACCACCAGCTCGGTCGGCAGCACCACGGCCGCACCGCCGGGCTCCCCCGGCCCGGCCGCTTCCCCGGCGATCCGCGCCAGCAGGGCGCGCGCCATGGCCCGGCCCATCTCCTCCACCGGCTGGCGCACGCTCGTCAGCGGCGGATCCATGTGCCGGGCCAGCACCGAGTCGTCGAACCCGACCAGCGCCACGTCCTCGGGTATCCGGCGGCCGGCCGCGCGCAGCTCACGGCGGGCGCCCACCGCCATCACGTCGGAGGCGGCGAAGACCGCGTCGAGGCCGGGGCGGCGCTCCAGCAGCTCGCGCATGGCCCGCCGGCCACCCTCCTCCGTGAAGTCGCCGCCCGCGATCAGCAGCTCGTCGACCGGGACCCCGGCGGCCGTCAGGGCCTGACGGTAGCCGTCGAGCCGGCACCGCGCCCCGTACACGTCCAGCGGTCCCGTGATGGTGGCCGTCGCACGCCGGCCCCGGCCGAGGAGGTGGCGTACCGCCCCGGCAGCGCCCGCCAGGTTGTCGCAGTCCACGAACGGCAGCGTCTCGGCGGCGGAGCGGCGGCCGCTGATCACCACCGGGATGCCGAGCCCGGCCAGCAGCCCGGGCAGCGGGTCGTCGGCGTGGACGGCGACGAGCAGCACCCCGTCGACGCGGTGCGCGGACAGGTACTGCGCCAGCCGGCGGCGCTCGTGGTCGCTGCCGGCGAGGGTGAGGACCAGCTGGACGTCGGTCTCGGCGAGGGCGGCGCCGACCCCGCGGACCATGTCGGAGAAGTACGGCTCGGTGAAGAAGCGGGACTGGGTCTCGGGAACGACCAGGGCGACGGCATCGGCGCGGTTGGCGGCCAGGGCCCGGGCGGCGCGGTTCGGGACGTACCCGAGTTCCGCGACGGCGGCCTCGACGGCGGCCCGGGTGCGCTCGCTGACCTTGGACGATCCGTTGATCACCCGGGAGACCGTGCCGCGCCCGACCCCGGCGCGCACCGCGACCTCTTCCAGCGTCGGCCGACCCCCGCCGCGCCCATGCCCGTTCATGGCTGCCTCCCGTTGTGAATCTACCCCTTGAGGGCAGTGGGAGCGCTCCCAGATCTATTGCGCCGCCAGCCGACGGAACCTGCCGAGACCGCCGGCCTCCGGGCTGACCCACGAGGCCGCGGGCAAGCGCCCGGACCGTCCGCCGAGGCCGCACGGCCACGCCCGGCTCCGCCCAGGGCCCTGCCGTGCTAGCCGCGGAAGGCGTCCGCGTGGTCCCGGGCCCAGGTCTCGAAGGTGCGGGCCGGGTGCCCGGTGAGGCGCTCCACGGCGTCGGTGATCTCGACCGGGCGCCCGTCGCCGGCCGCCCAGTAGTCCAGGAGCGCGTCGGCGTAGGGGCCGGGTATGTACCCGTCGACCTCGGACTTCCACTGCTCGGGGGGCACGGACTCGAACGGCACGGGGGTTCCCAGGACCTCGCCGAGTATCGCGAGCTGTGTCGCGAACGACAGCGACTGCGGGCCGGTCAGGTGGTAGGCGCGCCCGCCGAGGGCCGGGTCGGCGAGGACGGCGGACGCGGCTTCGGCGAGGTCGGCCTCATGGACCGGATCGCCGTGGGACCCCGGGTAGGGCAGCCGCACCGGGCAGCCGGACTTCAGCAACCGGGCCCAGCCGAGGGCGTTGCGCGCGAAGGCCCCGGGGCGCAGCAGGGTGGTGTGCAGCGGGGAGGCCAGCAGGGCCTCCTCCACGGCGAGATGAGCGGCGGCCAGCGGGCTGTCGGCGGCGCCGGCGGCGAGCACCGAGGAGGAGGACAGGATCACGACGTGCTCGACTCCGGCGGAGACGGCCTCGTTGACGAAGGCCTCGATCGCGGAGGCCTCGGCATAGAGGAAGACCGACCGGATGCCGGCCAGGGCGCCGGCGAAGGTCGAGGGGTCACCGAGGTCGCAGTGGACCGTGCCCGGTGAGTCCGGGGCCCGGGAGGCGAGGCGGTGAGGGACGCCCTGGGCGGCGAGGAGGGGGACGAGACCGCGGGCGACGGAGCCGCGGGCGCCGGTGACGAGGATCGACATGGTGGTTCCTGCTTCCTGATTCCTGATTCCTGAGCGTTGTTCACGCTAGGATGTCAACGTGGCACAGATTCTGCATCACGAATATTCTGCGCTACACAGATAAATTTCAGGCAGGGAGACCCCGATGTCAACCGATTTCCCTCGTTCGAGTGAGGCCCGCGAGGACTGGAGCCGCGCCGAGCTGCTCGCGCGCATCGTCACCGAGAGCCAGCGGCACTACGCCGACTACTCGCTCTTCAACCAGGCGATGGCCGACCACGTCGGCCTGCACCCCACCGACATGCAGTGCGTCGCCCTCCTGGACATGGAGCCCGGCCCCGTCAGCACCGGCGACATCGCCCGCCTCACCGGCCTGACCTCGGGCTCCGCCACCCGCCTCGTCGACCGGCTGGTCAAGGCAGGCATCGTCGAGCGGCACGCCGACCCCCACGACCGGCGCCGCTCCCTCGTCTCCCTCGCCCCCGAGGCCCGGCAGCGGATCGGCGCGGCCTGGGACACCCCCGGCCGGGCCTTCGGCGCCGTCCTGGAGAGCTACTCCGACTCCGAACTCGCCATCATCGCCGACTACCTGCACCGCGCCGCCGAGGTCGGCCGGGCCCAGGCCCAGCGCCTGAACTCCGGCGGCTGACCTCCCGGCCGGCCTCGCGCGGCCACACTGCCACGACCGCGGTCCCGCACTCCCGCACTCCCGCACTCCCGCACTCCCGCAGCCAGGCTCCCGCACTCCCACGACCGGGCTCCCGGCCTCCCGGGCTCGTCGGCTCCCGGGGCCTACCGAAGCGCGCGTTCCACGGCTACGGTCCCGCCCAACGGGCAACGCAGCGCGCCGGAGACACGGGAGGGTCGGCGTGCGGATGGAGGTTGCCCGGTGTCCGCATCCGGTTCCGGATCCACGTCCGCCGTCCCCGGCGGCTTCCGCGGAGTCTTCGCGCTCGGCGGTACCGCCCTGCCCGTCCACGCGTTCCTCGCGCGCCTGCCCGCCGCGCTGTGCCCCATCGGGACGCTCCTGCTCGTCAACGAACGCGACGGCATCGGCGACGCCGGCGCCGTCGCGGGGCGCCCCGCGGGGCGCCCGCCCCCCCGGCCGCGGCCGTCGCCGCACCGGCCGCCGCCCCTGTCGCCGCCGAGCAGCCGGCCGAGGAGCCCGCCCCCGCCGCGCGCCAGCCCGTCCTGGTGGGCTACGGGGTCTCCCAGGCCTCCACCAAGCGCCGCCCCCGCAAGGCCGTGCCCGGCGCGGGCGCTGCCCGGAACGGCACCGCCGCGGTGGCCGCGCCCGCCGCCCTAACCGCCCAGCCGGTGGCCGCGCCCGCCCCCCCGCGGAAAGGGACCGCGCCCGC
>NZ_JBHYVA010000812.1:0-3442 GCF_042750055.1 Streptomyces sp. NPDC059456 | reverse complement strand
TGGTGGGCGCGCAGCGCCGGTTCGCGGCCAACGCCGCCCACGAACTGCGCACCCCCCGCGCCCGCCCCCGGGGGGGCGGCGCCCGCGCCCGCCGCCGGGGCGCTGCCGTGCCTCGCCTTCCCCGCGCCCGCGCTCTGGTGGTTCGCGTACGTCTCCCTCGTGCCCTGGATGCTGCTGCTGAGGTCGGCGCCGAGCGGGCGGCGCGCGGCCCTGGAGGGCTGGCTGGGCGGCGCCGGGTTCATCGTCGCCGTCCACCACTGGCTGCTGCCCAGCCTGCACGTGTTCCTGCTGCCGCTGGCCGCCCTGCTGGGGCTGCTCTGGATCCCGTGGGCCCTGCTGGTGCGGGAGTTCCTCGGCGGGGCCCCGGAGCCGGGCCGGGCGGCGGCCGCGCTGGTCCTCGTACCGGCGGGCTGGCTGCTGTCGGAGCTGGCCCGGTCGTGGCAGGGGCTGGGCGGGCCGTGGGGGCTGCTGGGGGCGAGCCAGTGGCAGGTGCCGCCCGTACTGCGGCTCGCCTCGGTGGGCGGGGTGTGGCTGGTGAGCCTGCTGGTGGTGGCGGTGAACTGCGGGCTGGTGCTGTTGATCGCGGTACCGGCGGCGCGGGTTCCGGCCCTGGCCGGGGTGACCGGGTGCGTGGTGCTGACGGGGGCGGTGTGGCTGTGGGTGCCGCGGCCCGAGGTGTCCGGCGCGCTCCGGGTTGCCGTCGTCCAGCCCGGAACGGTGGCCGACGGCCCGGACAGCGCGGAGCTGCGGTTCGCCGCCGGGGAGCGGCTGACGCGGACGCTGGCGGGGCAGCGGGTGGACCTGGTGGTGTGGGGCGAGAGCAGCGTCGGGGCGGACCTGGCCGCGCGCCCGGATCTGGCCCGGCGCCTCGCCGCGCTGTCCGCCGAGGTCGGGGCGCCGCTGCTGGTCAACGTCGACGCCCGGCGGCCGGCGGCCCCGGCCGTGGTGCCCGCGCCCCTGCCGCAGGCGGTGTCCGGGGATCCGGCCGGGGGCGGCATCTACAAGAGCTCGGTGCTCGTCGGGCCCGGGGGGCCGACCGGCGACCGGTACGACAAGATGCGCCTGGTCCCCTTCGGCGAGTACATACCGGCCCGGTCGCTGCTCGGCTGGGCGACCTCCGTCGGCAAGGCCGCCGGCGAGGACCGCCGCAGCGGCGCCGGCCCGGTCCTGATGCGCCTGCCGGGGCGGCCCGGGGTGCGGATCGGCCCGCTGGTCTGCTTCGAGTCGGCCTTCCCCGACATGAGCCGCCGCCTGACCCGCGACGGCGCCGCGCTGCTCGTCGCCCAGTCGGCCACCTCCAGCTTCCAGCACAGCTGGGCCCCGGCCCAGCACGCCTCGCTCGCCGCGCTGCGCGCAGCGGAGGACGGCCGTCCCATGGTGCACGCCACGCTCACCGGGATCAGCGAGGTGCACGGCCCGTCCGGCGAGCGGATCGGCCCGGCGCTGCCCACCTCGGCGCGCACGGCCCAGGTGTACGACGTGCCGCTCGCCCGCGGCACGACGTACTACGTCCGCTTCGGGGACTGGCCGGTGGGGGCCTGTCTCGCGCTGCTGGCGCTGTACTGCACCGTCGAGGGCTCGCGCTCGCTCGGCCTCAGGAGGCCCGGGCCTGCTCCAGAGCCGTCGTCACCACCCGCTCGCACAGCTCGTGGGTGAGCAGTGCGTCGCGGGCGCTGAGCGTCTTGCCCGCCGCGACGGATTCCAGGAAGGCGTCCACGACCTGCTCGATGCCGCGCTGGCGGGCGACCGGCACCCAGTCGCCGCGGCGCCGCACGGTGGGCTGGCCGCGGTGGTCGATGATCTCGGCGAGGTTGACGACCTGCCGCTTGGAGTCCTGCCCGGACACCTCCAGGATCTCCTCGGTGGAACCGGACAGCCGGTTCATGATGCCGAGCGCGGTGAAGCCGGGGCCCGACATCTGCAGGACGACCTGGTGCATCAGCCCTTCGCGCAGCTGCGCCCGGACGTCGATGTGGTCGGCCTCGCCGGGGAGCAGGAAGCGCAGGGTGTCGACGACGTGGATGAAGTCGTCGAGGACGAGGGTCCGCGGGTCCTCGGGCAGCCCGACCCGGTTCTTCTGCATGACGATCAGGTCGCGCGGGTGCTCGGCGCACTGCGTGTAGCCGGGCGCGTGGCGGCGGTTGAAGCCGACGGCGAGCGAGACCCCGCGCTCCTCGGCCAGTTCCACCAGCCGCCGCGAGTCCTCCAGCGCGTAGGCGAGCGGCTTGTCCACGTAGGTCGGCACGCCCGCTTCGAGCAGCCGGGTCACGATCTCGGGGTGAACGGCCGTGGGGGCGTGCACGAATGCCGCGTCGAGGCCCTCGGCCAGCAGCCCGTCCAGGCCGCGGTGGCGGTGTGCGGCCGGGACGTGGTGGATCTCCCCGATCCGCTCCAGGGTGGCCGGGGTCCGGGTCTGCAGGTGCAGTTCCACGCCCGGACGGGCGGTGAGGACCGGCAGGTACGCCTTCTGGGCGATGTCGCCGAGTCCGATGACGCCTACCTTCACCGGAAACCTCCAGGTTGATCCTTGCGGGACTCCCGCAGCTTAATCCCTGGTGGCGCAGGTCGCGTTCGCCGAGGATGTGGGCCATGACCACCACCACCGGATCCCATCGCACCGAGCCCTCCACCACCGCGAACGAGCGGGAGATGCTGGACGGCTGGCTCGACTACCACCGCTCGACCCTCCTGTGGAAGTGCGAGGGCCTCGGGGACGAAGAGCTGGGCCGCACCGCGCTCGCCCCCTCGCAGCTGAGCCTGCTGGGCCTCGTACGGCACATGGCGGAGGTGGAGCGGTACTGGTTCCGGGAGATCATGCTGGGCGAGGACCTGCCCGAGCTGTACTGCACGCGCGAGGACCCGGACGGGGACTTCCACTTCGGCCCCGGGGACACGTGGGCCGAGGCCGAGCAGACCTGGCGGACGGAGGTCGACCTGGCGCGGCGGGCGGCGGCCGGCCGCTCGCTGGACCTGGTGTCGGATCCCGCGAGCCACCATCGCGGCGAGGCGTTCAGCCTGCGCTGGGTCTACACGCACATGATCGAGGAGTACGCGCGCCACAACGGGCACGCGGACGTGCTGCGCGAGCACATCGACGGCGCCACGGGCGACTGACGCCGCGGCGGCGTACGGCGGGTGCCCGTCACCCGTGCGGGGTGAATATCGGCTCCGGGTTTTCACAACGGGGTCCTCGCACAGCAGAGTTGCGCGGGTGCATCCAACCCGAACCACGACGAAACTGCTGCTCGGAGTCGCCTGTGCCGTCTCGGCCGTCTCCGGGTGCGTGCAGGTGACCCCCGCCCCGATGCAGCCGGCGGCCGCTCCCGGCACCGCGGCGGCGCCGCCCCGGCACGAGCCGCGCGGCGGGCCGGGGGCCGCGCCGGGGGGGGTGCAGGCGCCCGTCCGGGGGGCGCTCAAGGCGGTACCGGGGAGTTCCGCGCGG
>NZ_JBHYVA010000811.1:0-3478 GCF_042750055.1 Streptomyces sp. NPDC059456 | reverse complement strand
GCCTCCCCGCCCCCCCCGGCCCGGGGGGGGGCCGGGGGGGTGTGGGGTCGGGGGCCGCGCCCCCCGCGCGTGCCCGGGCCGCCCCCCCCCACCGGCGGGCGTGGCCGAGCACCGGCCCGGCCAGCCCGGCCAGGGCATCGGCCGGCACCGCGTGCGGCTCCAGCTCCAGATCCATCCGCAGCTTCGGGGCCCCGCGCCGGCGGCCCTGCCGGCCCCGCAGGACGACGCGGCACCGGGCGACCCCGTCGAGCGCGCCCGCCTCCGCGGCCACCGCCTCCTCCAGGGCCCGCCCGCGCAGCACCGCGTACGCCTCGTCGCCGGTGTCCACCACCAGCGCGGACAGCCGCGGACGCCGCAGCTGTGCCAGCAGCCACCACAGCGCGAGCACCACGCACACCGCGAGCCCCGCCACGACCGCCCACCACCACCAGCCCTCGGCGTGCCAGTACTGCTCGCGGGTCGCCGCCGACAGCAGCGGCTCATGGCGGCCGCCGAGCGGCCGCAGCGCCACCGCCAGCGCCACGCCGGCCGCCAGGAGCGCGGCTCCGATGATCCCGAGCAGGATGCGGTTCACGGTCGCGAGCATCCCGTCACCTCTTCCCGACGGGGGCCCGGGTGACCCGTACCCGCGGCTGCGGCGGGTGCGCGAGGCCCAGTTCCCCGATGCCGACGGTGAGGACCTCCTCCAGGTCGGCCCGTACGTCGTCCAGCTCGCGGAAGTGCGACTGGGCCCGGACCGCGACGCGGGACCGCCGCACCGCGACCCGCGCCGAGCGCACCCCGGACACCTCCATCGCCCGGTCCCGCAGGACCAGCGCGGCGGCCTTGCGGTCCAGTCCGGCGCGGACCCCGTCCTGCGGGTCCGGCGGCCGCATCGAAAGGATCCGGCGCAGACCCGGCGTCAGCGCGAGGAACAGGAGCAGTGCCCCGGCGACGGCCAGGACCCCGGCGGCGACGAGCACCCAGGGGTCCGCGGGGGTCTGCCGCCCCAGCTGGTCGGCGAGGTCCCGGCGCCACTGCATGCCGGGCCGGCCGGCCCGTACGGCGGCGAGGTCGTAGAGGAACAGGCCCGCCACGCCGAGCACGGCCAGGGCCGTCAGCGCGGCGGGGATCCGCCGGGCGGACCGGAAGCGGGCGATCCGGACCCGGGCGGGGGCGTGGCCGGGGGCGGCGGCCGGGGCCCGGTCGGGGGCGGGCGCCGTCACCGCAGCTTCCGGTCCCGGACGGCGGCGCTGCGGGTGTGTGCGGAGTGCAGGTGCTCGATGTCGAGGTCCACCTCGGGCACGGACATGCCGGCGCACTCCTCGACGCGGCGGACGACCCGGCTGCGGACCGCCGCGCACTGGGCCGCGAGGTCGGAGGGGTAGTGGAGCTCCAGGCTCACCCGGACCCGGGCGATGTCGTGGTGCACGGTGACGGTGGCGTGCGGGGCGCCCGGCCCGGCACCGGCGGCGCCGGCGGCGTGGGGCGGTCCGCCCGGGTGGGCGGCGAGGGCCTCCCGGGCGGCCTGCGCCGCGATCTTGGCGACGACCCGGTCGGCGATCCGGGTGGCCCCCCGTTCCGCGGGGGGCACGCGCGGCGGAACCGCCCGTGGCGTGGTCATCGGCGCCTCACCTGTCACGGTCTCGGGGGCGGAAGAAGTCGCCGGGTTCCAGGTCCCCGTCGAGGAACCTGCCGACGATGAAGCCGATGGCGCCGAGTGCCGCCACCAGCAGAAAGGCTCCGAATCCGCCGAAGTATCCGGCGAACGCGAGCGCCATGCCGGCGAAAAGGCCGACGACCGCCATCCTCATGCGGGCTCCTTCACCGGGTTCACTGGAGCCGGGACTCCGGCTCCTCGTCGGGCTCGTCCGGCAGCTTGACGTCGCTGACGGCGATGTTGACCTCGACGACCTCCAGACCGGTCATCCGCTCGACGGACGAGATGACGTTCTCGCGGACGGCCCGGGCCACGTCGCGGATCGATACGCCGTAGTCGACGACGATCTCCAGGTCGAGGGCGGTCTGTACCTCGCCGACCTCTGCCTTCACCCCGCGGGTGACCGAGGACTTCGCCCCGCCGGGCACCCGGTCGCGGACGGCGCCGAAGGTGCGGGAGAGGCCGGTGCCGCTGCCCATGGCGTGGACGCCGACCACCTCGCGGGCGGCCAGACCGGCGATCTTCTCGACCACCCCGTCGGAAATGGTGGTGCGGCCGCGTTCGGCCGGGGCGCGGGAGGCACCCCCGGATGCGGATTCACTCATCGCGTGTCCCTTCGCGCGGATTGGACTCACTCCGCACCACGGTAAGCGCGGGGCCGCCGCGGCGCTCAGGGACTGGGCCGGACGGCCGGGACCGGACGGCCGATCGCCCTTGACCTCAACCGCGGTCGAGGTCCGAGAGTGGGGAGGTGATCAAGGCCGGAGGGGCCGGGTCGGACGAGGGGATCGGCATGCGCGCGATACGGGTGGACGGGTACGGCGGGCCGGAGGTCCTGATGCCGGTGGAACTCCCGGATCCGGTCCCGGGGGCGGGTGAGGTGGTGGTCCGCACCGAGGCCGTGGACACGATCTTCGTGGAGACCCAGATCCGCGGGGGCTGGGGCGAGGCCTTCGGCATCCACCCTCCGTACGTGCCGGGCGGCGCGGCCGCGGGGACGGTCGTCGCGGTGGGCGAGGGGGTGGACCCGCTCTGGCGGGGCCGGCGGGTCGTGGCGGCCCCGGGTACGAAGGGGACCTACGCGGAACTGGTCCGGGTCCCGGTGGAACTGCTGGTCCCGGTCCCGGACGGACTGGAGCCCGCGGAGGCGGCGGCGCTGGCGCACGACGGGGTGACCGGCGCGGGCATCGCCGAGGGCATCGGCATCGCGGCGGGCGAGCGGGTGCTGATCCTCGGCGCAGCCGGCGGCATGGGGACGCTGCTGGTGCAGCTCGCGGTGGCGGCGGGGGCGTACGTGGTGGGGGCGGCGCGCGGCGAGCGGAAGCTCGCGCTGGTCCGGGAACTGGGGGCGGACCGGGCGGTGGACTACGCGGAGCCGGGCTGGACCGAGGCGGTCGGCGGCCCGGTGGACGTCCTGCTGGACGGCGTCGGCGGCGATCTGGGCCTGGCGGGCTTCGGGCTGGTCCGCAACGGCGGGCGGGTCTCGGCACACGGCGCTCCGAGCGGCGGTTTCACCGAAGCGGACCCGGCGGAGGTGGAACGGCGCGGGATCTCCCTGCGCGGGATCGCGGAGGTCCAGTTCCCGCCGGCGGAGATCACCCGTCTGGCGGGCTTCGCCCTGGCCGAGGCGGCGGCGGGGCGGCTGCGCCCGGTGATCGCCCGTAGGTTCCCGCTGGCCGATGCCGCGCAGGCACACCGCGCCATCGAGGCCCGCGCCGTCCCGGGCAAGGCCCTGCTGATCCCCTGACCTGGCCCGGCCGGCTGCCCGGCCCCCCCCGGGCCCCGCCCCGATACCGGGGGGGGGGGGGCGGGGGGGGCGCCGCCCGGGGGGGGGGGCCC
>NZ_JBHYVA010000810.1:0-3484 GCF_042750055.1 Streptomyces sp. NPDC059456 | reverse complement strand
TCGCCGCAGCCGATGCCGACCCCCCCGCCGTAGCCGACGCCGACGCCGACGCCGAAGCCCACGCCGAAGCCGAAGCCGAAGCCGAAGCGGGCCCTGCCGGGCCGTGGCCGGAGGCCGGCCGCGCCGGGGTGTCAGCCGCCCCTGCGGACCCGGGCCGCGCGGCGCGCCTCGGCGAGCTGCCGGGCCTCCGCGGTCTTGCGGGACTCCTTGCCCGCCCCGGGCCGGCCGGGGCGGCTGCCCATCCCGCGGAAGCCGAGGTCCGAGCCGGAGGGCCGGCCCTTCGCGTCGGTCGGCTCGGCGCCCGCCAGCGGCACCCCGGACGGCGCCTTGGCCCCGGTGATCCGGCTGAGCGCGACCTCCCCGGAGCGGACCTGGGTGATGGTCGGCCGGATCCGGGCGTCGGCCATCAGCCGGACCATGTCGCGGCGCTGGTTCGGGGTGACCAGGGTGACGACCTTGCCGGACTCGCCCGCTCGGGCGGTACGGCCGCCGCGGTGCAGGTAGTCCTTGTGGTCGGCCGGCGGGTCCACGTTCACGACGAGGTCGAGGTCGTCGATGTGGATGCCGCGCGCGGCGACGTTCGTCGCGACGAGGACCGTGACGGCCCCGTTCTTGAACTGCGCGAGCGTACGCGTGCGCTGCGGCTGCGACTTGCCGCTGTGCAGCCCTTCCGCCCGTACGCCCATGGCCCGCAGGTGCTTCACGAACTGGTCCACGCCGTGCTTGGTGTCCAGGAACATCAGCACCCGGCCCTCGCGCGCCGCGATCTCGGTGGCCGCCGAGTACTTGTCCGCGGCGTGGATGTGCAGCACGTGGTGGTCCATGGTGCTCACCGAGGCCGCCGACGGGTCCACGGAGTGGGAGACCGGGTCCTTCAGGTAGCCGCGCACGAGCTGGTCCACGTTGCGGTCCAGGGTGGCCGAGAACAGCATCCGCTGCCCGGCGTGGTGCACCTGGTCCAGGATCTCGGTGACCTGCGGCATGAAGCCCATGTCGCACATCTGGTCGGCCTCGTCGAGGACCGTGATCCGCACGCGTTCCAGGTGGACGTCCCGCCGTCCGACCAGGTCGCTCAGCCGCCCCGGGGTGGCCACCACGACCTCGGCGCCGGAGCGCAGCGCGCTGACCTGCTTGCCGATCGACAGCCCGCCGACGACCGTGGCCATCCGCAGGTCCAGGGCCTGCGCGTACGGGGTCAGCGCCTCGGTCACCTGCTGCGCCAGTTCGCGCGTGGGTACGAGGACCAGGGCGAGCGGCCGCTTGGGATCGGCCTTGCGGCCCGCGGTCCGGGCCAGCAGGGCGAGGCCGAAGGCCAGGGTCTTGCCGGAGCCGGTCCGGCCGCGGCCGAGGATGTCGCGCCCGGCCAGCGAGTTGGGGAGCGTGGCCGCCTGGATGGGGAAGGGCTGCGTCACCCCCAGGTCGGTCATCGTCGTCACCAGCTCACGGGGCAGGTCGAGCTCGGAGAACGCCGCCACCGGCGCCAGCGCCGGCTCGACCGTCTCGGGCATCGCGAACTCGCCCTGCAGGGGTGCCGTCCGGGGGGCCTTGCCGCCCGGCTTCGCACCGCCCTTGGGGCCTGCTTTGGCTGCGGCCTTGATGCCGAAGCGCCCGTGAACCGACGGGTTCTTCATGCAGAACCTTCCGAGAGACGTGAAAAGGGTGATTTTACCATCGGGGCTAAGAGGTGACGGGGCCGAGCTTCCCGGACCGCACCTCGGCGAGGTGGGCGGTCATCTCGACGGTCGCCCGCGCGAACCAGTCGGCGATCACGGCGACCTCGTCCGGGGAGTACTGCGCGAACACCGCGCCGAGCCGGGCGTAGAAGGGCTCGTACACGGCGATGACCCGGGCGGCGGCTTCGGGCACGGCCACGACGCGCACCCGGCGCCGGTCCGCGGGATCCGGCTGCCGGCGGGCGTATCCGGCCCGCTCCAGGCGGTTGAGCACGCCGGTCACGGCCCCGGTGGTCAGGTTCGTCAGCTCCGCGAGGTCGCCGGCGCCGAGCGGGGCGTCACAGGCGCCGAGGATGTGGCCCAGGCAGGTCAGGTCGGTGACGTTCAGCCCCAGCAGCTGCGCCACCTCCTGCTGGCCGACCAGGCCCAGCGCGACGTACCGGTCCATGCGCGACAGCGCCTCCTCGGCCGTGGCCGCGGGACGGGGCTTGCCCTGCATGCTGATATTCCTTAGTATCTAAGTTACTTAGCTCGTGAGATACTTATCTTGCTCACTAAGGCATCTCTGCTCGAAAGCCTACCGCCGCCCGACCTTCCCGGGAGAATCATGAGCGCGCACGGAGACGTCGACCTCGGCCACACCGTGGCCGGCTGGACCGGCACCGCCCTGGCCCTGCTGGGCTGCACCGGCACCGGCCTCGCCGTGTGCGCGGCCTGGACCCCCGGCATCTGGCTCGGCCTGGCCCTCGTCGCGGTGGCGGCGGTGGTCACGTGGGTGCTGCACCTCGCGGGCTGGGGCAAGCCCGGCGGCCCCCGCCCCCGCACCGAATGGGACTGGCGCACCCGCGACACCACCGCCCGCACCGGGCACGCCCACTGCCTGGGCTGCCGGATGAGCGGACCGCGCCGTGCCGCGGCCGCGGCCCCGGCGTCACGGCCCGCCCTGCCGGCCGAGCAGTAGTTCGAACCGTCCCCGGTTGGCCGCGCCCGGAGTGTGGTGCGTGAGACGGATGGGCAGGATCGAGACGGCCGCACCGCACGTGCGGCCCGCGTGGAACGTTGAGAAGGATCAGTGCAGATGGCTACAGGCACCGTGAAGTGGTTCAACTCGGAGAAGGGGTTCGGCTTCATCCAGCAGGACGACGGCGGCCCCGACGTGTTCGTGCACTTCTCCGCCATCCAGACCACCGGCTTCAAGGAGCTGGCGGAAGGCCAGAAGGTCGAGTACGACGTCACTCAGGGCCCCAAGGGCCCGCAGGCGGAGCGGGTGGTCGGCATCGGCTGAAGCCGCTTCGCGGGCCCGGCCCGTGACATGAGCCCCGCCGGTCCGTCCGGCGGGGCTCGTTGCTGTCCGCCTGGCGGGGCTCACGGCTGTCCGCCCGCGGCCGTGCGGCAGGCGGTCACGGCGCCGGGCGCGAGCCCGCCCGGTGCAGCGCCAGCAGCAGCGGCCACAGGTGCTCCGCAAGCTCTCCCGGGGAGCCCGGGACGCTCTCGTGCAGCCAGTCGGCCAGGATCCCGGTGAAGGTGGCGGCCACCGCCGAGGCGACCAGATCGGCGTGCGGGGCGCCGGCCGCCGTCCGTTCGGCGCGGGCGCGGGCGCGCAGCTCACGGTGGAGGCGCTCGCCGAGCGGGCCGCCGCCGCCCGGCAGGAGGAGGGTGCGGTAGAGGGCCGCGTGCCCGGCGGCCTCGGCGAGGAAGCCGGCCAGGGCCGCCGGGGGCCGGGGCGGGGGCGGGTGCCCGGGCCCCGTGTTGCAGGCGTGGACGGCGTCGTCCGCCGCGGGGGCCACCGGGGGGCCCGCCGGGAGGGGCCG
>NZ_JBHYVA010000809.1:0-3490 GCF_042750055.1 Streptomyces sp. NPDC059456 | reverse complement strand
GGGGTACCTCTTCCTCCGCGACCGCAAAATCGACATGATCATCTCGGGCGGGGTGAACATCTACCCGGCCGAGATCGAGTCGGCCCTGCTCACCCACCCGGCGGTCGCCGACGCCGCCGCCTTCGGCATCCCGCACGCCGACTGGGGCGAGGAAGTGAAGGCCGTCGTCGAACCGGCCGAGGGCTTCGCGGCCGGGGACGCCCTCGCCGCGGAGATCCTGCACCACTGCGAGCGGCAGCTGGCCGGCTTCAAACGGCCGAAGTCGGTCGACTTCATCGAGACGATGCCGCGCGACCCCAACGGCAAGCTGTACAAGCGGCGGCTGCGCGACCCGTACTGGGAGGGCCGCGAGCGCGCGATGTGAGCGCCCCGGGTGGGGCGACCCGGGATCCGGGTCCCCGCGACCCGGGATCCGGGTCCCGCGGCCCGAGCTGCGGGTCCCGGTCCGCCACGCCCGACATTGCGTGAGAAGCACCACGTCAGAGCCCCGGTCGCGCCCCATGCACCGCACATCGGGGACACTTCTGGCAAGTTGGCTGATATGAGTACGGCTACCCGCAGATTCCCCCTGACCGACTGGACCGTCGTCGTCCCCGTGGTCGCGCTCGTCGCGCTCGTCTTCAGCTGGGGACGAGACCTGCCCGGATTCGCGGTGGGCCTGGTCGCCCTGTGTCTCGCGGGCGCCGTGCTGGCGGCCGTCCACCATGCCGAGGTCGTCGCCCACCGGGTGGGCGAACCCTTCGGCTCGCTCGTCCTGGCCGTCGCCGTCACCGTCATCGAAGTGGCCCTCATCGTCACCCTGATGGCCGACGGGGGCGACAAGACCGCCTCCCTCGCCCGGGACACCGTCTTCGCCGCCGTCATGATCACCTGCAACGGCATCGTCGGGCTGTCCCTGCTCGTCGGCGCCCTGCGCAACCGGGTCGCGGTCTTCAACGCCGAGGGCTCCGGAGCGGCCCTGGCCACCGTGGCGACCCTGGCCGTCCTCAGCCTGGTCCTGCCGACGTTCACCACCAGCAAGCCGGGGCCGGAGTTCTCCACCGCGCAGCTGGCCTTCGCCGCGGTCGCCTCGCTCGCCCTGTACGGGCTGTTCATCGCCGTCCAGACGGTCCGTCACCGGGACTACTTCCTGCCCGTGGACACCGGGGCCGTCGCGACCGGCACGCCCGCCACGGCCACCGCGTCCGGCGCGCCCGGCCCGAAGAGGACGGACGACGGGGACGGCGACGGGGACGGCGACAGGGATCACGCCGCGCCGCCGACCGCCCGCGCCGCCCTCGTCAGCCTCGGCCTGCTGCTGGTCGCCCTCATCGCCGTCGTCGGCGACGCCAAGGCCGTCTCGCCCACCATCGAGGCGGCCGTGGCCGGCGCGGGCCTGCCCAACGCCGTCGTCGGTGTGATCATCGCCCTGCTGGTGCTGGCCCCCGAGACCCTCGCCGCCGTCCGCGCCGCGCGCCGCGACCGCGTCCAGACCAGCCTCAACCTGGGCTACGGCTCCGCCATCGCCAGCATCGGCCTGACCATCCCGGCCATCGCGCTGGCCTCCGTCTGGCTCTCCGGCCCGCTGCTGCTGGGCCTGGGGCCGGTCCACATGGTGCTGCTCGCCCTGACCGTCGTGGTCAGTGCCCTCACGATCGCCCCCGGCCGGGCCACGCTGCTCCAGGGCGGCGTCCACCTCGTGGTGCTGGCCGCGTACCTGTTCCTCGCCGTCAGCCCCTGAAATGCGCGCGGCGGGGCCGGACGAACCGGCCCCGCCGCACACCGCACGGTCCCGGTCAGCGGCGCTCGCGCGGCCAGACCACCTTCAGCTGCGGCGAGGCGAGGACGTCCCGCTCGCAGAACCGCGAGGTCACCCACCGCTCCTGCGAGAACAGCCGGGTCTGGTCGGCGTAGTGCGGCGAGGCCGGGTTCGACGACTGGCCGTACGTCAGCAGCGTGCGCGCCACCGGACAGCCGCTGCCGTCCCAGCCGACCGCCTGGATGTGACTGGAGCCGTGCACGACCTCCGGGTAGCCCCCGGCCGCCGCGTTCCACGGTGCCTCCACCTTGTTCCACACGCCCAGCGCCTCGGTCCCGCCCGGGACCGGCAGCCGCTGCCCGCCGCGCACCACGAACTGGTGCTCGCCGAGCGGCGCGTCCGGCGCGATCCCGGCCGCCGTCAGCTCCTCGACCGTGTCCGCGAGCGCCCGGCCGATCCCGGGTGCGGCCTGGTTGAGCGTACGGGGGGTGCGCACCGGATCCGCCGCGGAGAACGGCACCAGCCACAGGTCCTTGGCCGCCGTGCCCGCCGTGAGCCTGCGCCAGAACCGGTCGAAGAGCAGCGCGCCACGGCTGCCGGTGTCGGCCGTGCGGTCCCAGCCCGCCAGCACCGGGCAGGCCGCCGAGACGTCCACCGTCCGGCCGTCGCTCGCGGTCGCCGCACCGCCGGGCAGTGCCGCGCAGGCCCTCGCCGCGTCGGCCGCGGCCAGATCACCGGCGGGGACCCGGTTCGCGAACTGCTGCCCCTGCAGATCGGCCACGGTCAGCCGGCCCTTCGCGGCCATCGCCGCCACGTCCTCCAGGGCGCCGCGGGTGCGCAGCGACCGCGCGGTGCCGGCATTGCCCCAGATCCGCTCGTACCCGGTCAGCGGCCGGTCGGCATTGGCCAGCCAGGCGCTGTCGTTGGAGTTCTCCGCGTACGGGGCGTCGCGCAGCGTCGGCGCCCTGCCCGGGCCGAACACCCCGGGCTGTACCGCGTCCGGGTCCGAGCCGAGGGCGCAGTCGCCGCGCGCGCCGTCGAGGACCGCGAGCCCGGACGCCGGGTAGGTGGCCCTGCCGAGCGGGGTGGAGCAGCGGGCGGCGAGCTCGTCGGTGATCCGGGGGAGCACCTGGGACTGGGTGAACAGCGTGCCGCCGGCGGAGTCCGCGGCGACCGTGTTCACCCAGGGCAGGCCCTGGGTGCGCTTGAGCGCGTCCTGGATCCCGGCGACCGAGCGGGCCCTGCCCAGGGCGAGGGCGGTGTCGGAGCCGCGCAGGTTGGCCGCGTTCGGGTCGTTCAGCGCGTACGCAGTGCCCGCCGTCCAGGGCAGGGGAAGTCCCGGGCCGAGGCCGGTGACCACCGGCCCGTAGCGGGTCCACCACTGGGTGCGGGTGACGGGGGCGCCGCCGGCCACCTGGACGCTGACCGTGCGCTGCGTCATCTTCTCCGGCGTGCCGTCGACCAGATAGGCGGTCGGGTCGGCCGGGTCCAGGGTGAGCTGGTGCAGGTTGACGGGGGTGCCGGTGGCCACGGTGTGGCTCCAGGCCACCTTGTCGTTGAAGCCGATGTTGACCACGGCGGTGCCCAGCAGGGAGCCGCCGGAGACGTTCAGTTCGCCCGGTATGGTCTGCTGCGACTGCCAGAACCGGCGGCCGCCCTGCCAGGGGTAGTGCGGGTTGCCGAGCAGCAGGCCGCGGCCGTTCGCGGTGGTCGAGCCGCTGAAGGCCACCGCGTTGGAGCCCATGTCGTAGC
>NZ_JBHYVA010000808.1:0-3498 GCF_042750055.1 Streptomyces sp. NPDC059456 | reverse complement strand
CGTGGGGCGGCCCGGGGGGGGGGGGGGGGGGGCGCCCCCCCGGGGGGGGGGGGGGCGGGGGGGGGCCGCGGCGCCCCGGGCGCCGCCCCCCCCCGGAGCCGGGGGCCGGACGCCGCGCCGGCCGGGTGCCATGCTCCTCTTCACCAGTACCGCGCCCAGCATCAGTACGGCCAGGGCGGCGATCGGCGGGACCGGAAGCCCGTCCCAGCTCGCCGGGGCGGCCTTCACGAAGGCGGCCAGCCCGCCGATGCCGATGCCCAGCAGGCCGACGGCGAGCACCACGTCGCGTCCCGACCCGGCGCCCCGCACGGACACGGGCGCGTCCTCGTCAGGTGTGGTCATGCGAGGTTCCCTCCCCTTTGCGCGCCGAGGCCCCGACCCGCGTCGGACCGGGGACCTCGACGGACGCCGAACACCGTTCGACGCCCGTATCACCGCGATCGCGGGTCTCAAACCGCCTCGTCGCAGGAGGAGTTCTTGATCGGAGGCCGGTCAGCCGCGCCGGGGCGGGACGCTCATGGTCGTGGCCTCGGCCACGCCGGCCGCGGTGGCGAACGCGCTGTCGGCACCGGTGATCTCCAGGATCCGGGCCAGCCGTGCCGGCACGCTCCCGGCCAGGATCACGGGCCGCTCCAGGGCCGGTTGCAGCATGACGCCGAGCGCGGTCGAGTCGACGAACGTCACCCCGGCGACGTCCAGGACGAACCGGGAGACCCCGGGCGCCCGGGGGTCCATCGCGATCCGCAGCGCGGCCAGGTTGTCCATGTCGAACTCGCCCGCCATCACGACGATGCGCACGTCCCCTTCGGAGCGCGTCTCGACGTGGCTGCGCGCTTCTGCGTCGTACGTGTCCCTGTTCATGACCCTCTCTCCCACCGATCCCACGTTCTTCCGCCCGGTTCCGGTCCACCGCACCGTCCGCGCCCGGCCGTCACCGGGTGCGGGGCAGTTTGACGACGGTGATGAAGAAGTCGTCGATCTGCTGGATCGCCCGCATGAACTGGTCGAGGTCGACCGGCTTCGTCACGTAGGCGTTCGCGTGGAGCTTGTAGCTGCGCAGGATGTCCTCCTCGGCCGCCGAGGTGGTGAGCACGACCACGGGGATGTGGCTCAGCTCCGGGTCCGTCTTGATCTGTTCGAGCACCTGCCGGCCGTCGTACTTGGGCAGGTTCAGGTCGAGGAGGATCAGGTCGGGGCGGGGCGCGTCCGCGTGCTCCCCGCGGCGGTAGAGGAAGTCCAGCGCCTCCAGACCGTCCCGCACCACGTGCAGGACGTTCCCGATCTTGTTGTCCGCGAAGGCCTCACGGGTCATCAGCTCGTCTCCCGCGTCGTCCTCGACCAGCAGGACTTCGGCGGGGGCGGCCTGGGGCCGGTGGTCGGCGATGCTCATCGGCGGGTTCCTCCGGTGGGTACGGGGGCCGGCGCGTCGGTCGGGTCGGCGCCGGCGGTGACGGGAAGGGTGAAGACGATCCGGGTGCCCTCCTCGCGGGCGGTGTCGATCCGGATCCGGCCGCCCGCGTGCTCGACGATCTTCTTGCAGAGCGCGAGGCCGATGCCCGTTCCGCCGTACGTCTCGCGGCCGTGCAGCCGCTGGAAGATGACGAACACCTTCTCGGCGAACTCGGCCGGGACACCGATGCCGTTGTCGGTGACGGAGAAGGCGGCGAAACCCGGTTCCGCGTCCGGGTCGTCGGCCACGGCGACCTCGACCCGAGGAGGGCGGTCGGGCGAGCGGAACTTGACGGCGTTGCCCACCAGGTTCTGCCAGAGCATCGTCAGGAGCATGGGATCGCCCACGACGTCCGGGAGCCGCTCGGGCCGCGTGATCTCGGCGCCGCTCTCCTCCACGGCCGAGGCCAGATTGCGCAGTGCCCGGTCCAGTGCGGCGTCCAGCGCGACCGTCTCGCGCGCGTCCTGGACCCGGCCCACCCGGGAGAAGGTCAGCAGGTCGTTGATCAGCACCTGCATCCGCTTGGCGCCGTCCACGGCGAAGGAGATGTACTGGTGGCCGCGTGCGTCCAGCTGGTCCCCGTAGCGCTTCTCCAGCAGTTGGCAGAAGGAGGCCACCTTGCGCAGCGGCTCCTGGAGGTCGTGCGAGGCCACGTACGCGAACTGCTCCAGCTCCGCGTTGGAGCGGCGCAGCTCCACCGCCTGCGCGTCGAGTTCCGCGGCCGTGCGGTCGAGCCGCTCGGCGTTGCGCCGCGACGCGGCCAGTTCGGCGACGGTCCGGTGGCGCATGGCCTCCACCGCCCGGGCCAGGGCCCGCAGGTCGGCGGGGCCCCGCAGCGGGATCTGCTCGTCGAAGGCCCCGTCCGCGACGCGTTGTGAGGCCGTCCGCACCAGGGCGAGCGGGCGCAGCACGCCCACGTGGAGGAGGACCGCGAGGCCGGCGCCGACCAGGAGGAAGGCCACGACGATCGCCAGGAGGATGTGGTCGCGCTGCGCACGGGCCTCGCCGAAGGTGCTGCGCGAGTCGGCCTGGATGCGGTCCAGGCGTGCTTGTTGCGCCGCGATGCGCCGGCGGACCTCGTCGAAGCGGTCCTTGCCCGCCTGGAGGGAGGGCCGCGGGCCGCCGTCGTCCACGGAGGCGATGGCGGGGGTCGCGAACTCGTCGCGCCAGACGCGGGCGGCCCGTTCGACGGCCGCCAGGTCCTCGCGCACCCCGGCGTCGCCGTCGAGGAGCGTCGACAGGTGCCGGGCGGCCGTGGTCTCGTTGGCCAGGCCGCGTTCGTACGGTTCCAGCAGGGCGGGCTGGCCGGCCAGCAGGTAGCCGCGGATGCCGGTCTCCTGGTCCAGGAGGGCGGTCTCCAGCCGCAGCGCGTCGCGCTGTGCGGGCAGGACGCCGTCGACTAGCCGGTTTCCGGCCGTGGTGGTGTGCGAGAGGAGGGCGGCTCCGAGGGCGCCCGTACCGACGACCATGAGGGCCAGCACGACCAGCACGGTGGTCAGCCAGCCCTGCAGGCTGGGCCCGTGGCGGTCCGGGGTCCGTCCTCGGGGTGCTCCTGCCGGTGGTGTGGGGGAGGTCACGTGGGGGTGTTCCATTCGAGGTGGAGTACGGCGACGTCGTCGGCCAGGCCGCCCCAGTCCGCGGCGAGTTCCTGCGCCGCCTGGATGAGGGTGTCGACGAAGGGTTCGGCGGGCAGGGCGGTGTGCCGGCGGGCGATCTCCAGGAGGCCGGCTTCGTCGAGGCGGTCGGAGCCGGGCCCGATGCGTCCCTCGATCAGGCCGTCGGTGAACAGCATCACGGCTCCGCCCGCCTCCACGGGGACCTCGGTGACGGGCCAGCCTGCGCCCCAGCCGGGCATGATGCCCAGGGCGGGCCCTCCGGGGACGGTCCTCAGCTCCACGCCCGCCGCGGAGCGGACCAGGAAGCCGGGGTGGCCGGCGCGCTGCACGCGGACGGCGGCGGTGCCGGGAGGGCGGCTGAGGGAGACCAGGGTGGCGAAGATCACGGGGCCGGAGCGTTCCGCGAGCAGGATCCGCTCCAGCAGCGCGAGC
>NZ_JBHYVA010000807.1:0-3499 GCF_042750055.1 Streptomyces sp. NPDC059456 | reverse complement strand
GGGGGTACGGGGGTCGGGAACAGGGATCGGGAACAGGGATCGGGAACGGGCGAACGGGAACGGGGTGCCGGGGTCGGGGGACCGGGACGGGGAGGGATCAGCCGAACTTGCGGGCCGCCCTGCGCAGGTCGTACTCGTGGATGATCGCCTTGGCCTGGCCGTACGAGAGCTCGTGCGCGCCGCGCAGCCAGCTGACCTTCTCCTCGAACCGGACGAGGGAGGGGCCGTCGTCCACGGTGCGCAGCCAGTCGGACACTTCACGACCGGTGGTCAGGGGGATTCTGTCGATCATGTTCCGGTGGGTCTGCTCGGAGAACTCTACGGACATGGGCGCCTCCGGAGGTATCGCCGTGCTGTGCTGTTCTCTTCACGCCACCGTGCCGGAGAGTTCGCCCGTTGGCAATGGTGCCCGGACGGCGCGTAAGGTCGGCCGGGTGCTCGATACTTCGCCGCTGACCGCCGCCGTGGAACGTTTCGCAGACCGGCTGCGGGCCATGCCGCAGAGCCGTCTCCAGCAGGGGGCCGCCGCCCGGGCGCTGGAGCTGGCCAGGGAACTCTCCGTACGCGCCCAGGCGCTGGAGGCGGCGCAGCAGGGCGCGGGGGCGGCTCCGGCGCGGAACATGCCCGACGCGGGCGTCTTCGTCGTCGGGGACCAGGTGGCCGTGGCCGGAACCGATCTCGCCGAAGCGCTGCGCGCCACGGCCGACGCGGCGGCCCAAGGCCCCCGGGAAACCGCGAAGGCCCCGTCCGAGGTGCTGGACGAGGCCGTACGGCTGGTGGAGCAGGCAGAGGTCAGAGCGACGCGATGACGCGGTCCGCGAGGATGTAGACGTTGTTGTCCGGGTCCTGGGCGTCGCCGCAGGAGAAGGTCAGCGCGTAGGCGCCCGAGATGCCCGAGCCGCCCAGCAGCACCGGCGCGGTGCCCGAACGCAGCGCCTCGGCGAGGCGCTCCGCCGTCTCCCGGTGGCCCGGGGTCATGCACAGCGTGGTGCCGTCGGTGAAGACGTACACGTCGAGCGTGCCCAGCGGGCCCGGACGGACGTCCGCGAGGGCCGTACGGGCCTCCGCCAGCTCCTCCAGGCGCGAAACCGTGCGCTCGTGGTCCGCGCCCGGGGCCGGGGCCTGGACCGGTACGAAGTCGGGGTGCGAGGGGTGGCGCCGGCGCGCGGCGGCCAGCTCGGCCGAATCCTCGGGGTAGTCTCCCCCGGCCTCCGGCAGGGAGGTGCCCCCGGCGGCCTCGTCGCCGAGCAGCGGCTCCAGACCCACCAGGTCCGCCTGACGGGGCAGGAAGACACCGGGCCCGTCCTCGCCCAGCCCGGGCAGGCCGCCCAGCAGCGAGGGGGCGTCGGCGGCGTCCCGGGCCTCCTGCGCGGCCCAGAAGGCCCGCGCCTCGGCGAGCTCGCGCTCGCGCTCCTCGGCCAGGGCCTCGGCCACGGCGGCTCGTATCTCGGCAGCGGGGGAATGCACGGCACTGCGGGCGTGCGGGACGGTCGCACCGCGGGTGTGGCCGGGCGAAGCCAGCTCACCGCGGAGGGCCGTCACCTGCTTGCGCAGGCCGTGTACGGCGTGCAGCGCAGCAGCGCCCACGGCCGCGGCGGCGGCCGTGGTCAGCAGCAGGGCAAGAGACATGGCGCTCACTGACTAACTCCTGATTGATTCGATCCCCCGACTTCCTACATCAGAGTGTCCCGACCTGGGAATGGCGTGCAGTGCATTACGTCACGAATTGGACAGGGCTTTGGTCACACGAGGGCGCTGTGAACCTGCCCTGACCTGCGGAAATGCCAAACCCCCAGGACGAAAGTCACATCCTGGGGGAGATTCGGTCACAGATCGGCCGCGACGGGATTAGAACCGGCGTCAGTACGCCGCAAGGGATCAAGCGGATCCCTTGCGGCGCCTACGCTCCGGCTCAGCTCAGGCGCTCGATGACCATGGCCATGCCCTGGCCGCCGCCCACGCACATCGTTTCCAGGCCGAACTGCTTGTCGTGGAACTGGAGGCTGTTGATCAGCGTGCCGGTGAGGCGGGCGCCGGTCATCCCGAACGGGTGACCGACGGCGATGGCGCCACCGTTGACGTTCAGCTTCTCCAGCGGGATCTCCAGGTCCCGGTACGACGGGATGACCTGCGCCGCGAAGGCCTCGTTGATCTCGAACAGGTCGATGTCGCCGACGGTCAGACCGGCGCGCTTCAGGGCCTGCTTCGACGCCTCGACCGGGCCCAGGCCCATGATCTCGGGGGAGAGGCCGGTGACGCCGGTGGAGACGATCCGGGCCAGCGGGGTCAGGCCCAGCTCCCGCGCCTTCGTGTCGCTCATGATGACCAGCGCGGCGGCGCCGTCGTTCAGCGGGCAGCAGTTGCCGGCCGTGACCAGGCCGTCGGGGCGGAAGACGGGCTTGAGGCCCTGGACGCCCTCCAGGGTCACCCCGGCGCGCGGGCCGTCGTCGGTGGAGACGACCGTGCCGTCCGGGGTGGTGACCGGGGTGATCTCGCGGGCCCAGAAGCCGTTCTTGATGGCCTCTTCGGCCAGGTTCTGGGAGCGGACGCCGAACTCGTCCATGTCCTGGCGGGTCACGCCCTTGAGCCGGGCCAGGTTCTCGGCGGTCTGCCCCATCGAGATGTAGGCGTCCGGGACCAGGCCGTCCTCGCGCGGGTCGTGCCAGTCGCTGCCCTCGCTCTGGGCGACGGCGGCGGTACGGGCCTCCGCGTCGGCGAAGAGCGGGTTGTGCGTGTCCGGCAGGCCGTCCGAGGAGCCCTTGACGAACCGCGAGACCGTCTCGACGCCCGCGGAGATGAAGACGTCGCCCTCGCCGGCCTTGATGGCGTGCAGCGCCATGCGGGAGGTCTGGAGCGAGGAGGAACAGTAACGGGTGATCGTGGTGCCGGGCAGGTAGTCCATGCCCATCTGCACGGCCACGATGCGGGCCAGGTTGTGGCCCTGCTCGCCGCCGGGGAGACCGCAGCCGAGCATCAGGTCGTCGATCTGGCGCGGGTCCAGCTCGGGGACCTTGGCGAGGGCGGCCTGGATGATCGTGGCGGTCAGGTCGTCCGGGCGGACGTCCTTGAGGGACCCCTTGCCGGCGCGCCCGATGGGGGAGCGGGCGGTGGAAACGATGACGGCTTCGGGCATCGGGGCTCCAAAGGGGGTGAGTTGCGGCTCGTTGCGGGACCGCAAGCGAAGTTACCGGCCCGTACGGTCGAGGTCACCGGCTTCGGTGTGTGATGCCGGTCGCTCCGCGGGGTGCAACGCCCCCTCCGGCCCGGCTGTTCCCGCCCGCCCCTGGCTGCGCCCGGACCCGTGCGGCGGCCCGGCTGCGCCCGGACCCGCGCCGCAGGCGACGGCGGGGCCGGACCGCCCGGCCGGGGGCTCCGGGGCCGGGACGGGGAGCGCGGCACCGTCGGCCGGGCCCACCGGGCCGGCCCCGGTGGGCGGGTGTGGGCCCGCCGGGGTCAGGTGCCGGCCACCCGGGAGCCCGGGAGGGGGTCCGGGAGGGGG
>NZ_JBHYVA010000806.1:0-3516 GCF_042750055.1 Streptomyces sp. NPDC059456 | reverse complement strand
CCCCACGAGGGACGGCAGCCGCCCGCCCCGGGCGGCCGACTGCAGTGCTCGTCTACCTCATACGGCGGCTGTTCAACGTCGTCGCCACGCTGCTGGTGGTCTCCGTGGTCACCTTCGGCATCTTCTTCGCGGTCCCCAAGATCACAGGCAGCGACCCGGCCCTCATGTACGCCGGCCGCGAGACCAACGAGACCGCCCTGGCGGGCATCCGCGTGAAGATGGGCTTCGACAAGCCCATCTCCGAGCAGTACCTGACCTTCGTCAAGGGCATCTTCGCCGGCCGCGACTACGACGGCGGCACCGATGTCACCCACTGCGCCGCCCCCTGCTTCGGCTACTCCTTCAAGACCGAGGCGCCCGTCTGGGAGACCATGGTCGACCGCATGCCGGTCACCCTCTCGCTCGCCCTCGGCGCGGCGGTCATCTGGGTGCTCGCCGGCGTGGCCACGGGCGTGGTCTCGGCGCTCAAACGCAGGACGGCCATCGACCGCACCGTCATGGTCGGCGCCCTCGCCGGCGTCTCCCTGCCGATCTTCTTCACCGGCATGGTGGCCCCCGCGATCTTCGTCTACAGCCTCGGCTGGCTGGACGTCTCCAACTACAGACCCCTGACCGAGGATCCGCTGGCCTGGCTCAACAGCATGATCCTCCCGTGGATCACCCTGGCCTTCCTGTTCGCCGCCACCTACGCCCGCATCACCCGCGCCACGATGCTGGAAGTGCTCGGCGAGGACTACATCCGCACCGCCCGGGCCAAGGGGCTCAAGGAGAGCGTGGTCATCCGCAAGCACGCCCTGCGCTCCACCCTCACCCCGATCGTCACGATGTTCGGCCTCGACCTCGGCGGACTCCTCGGCGGCGCGGTGCTCACCGAGACGACCTTCAACTTCCAGGGTCTGGGGACGGCGGCCGTCGCCGCCATCGGCCAGGGCGACCTGCCCGTGATCATGGGCGTCACCCTCCTCGCCGCGCTCTTCGTGGTGATGGCCAACCTGATCGTGGACCTGCTGTACGCCGTCATCGACCCGCGCGTGAGGCTGACGTGACCGAGAACCCCACCACCGGCAGCGGGCCCGCGTTCGTGCCCGAACAGGCCGGGCCGCCGGCCGACGCGGCCTTCCTGTCCGTACGCGACCTCAAGGTGCACTTCCCGACCGACGACGGCCTCGTGAAGTCCGTCGACGGGCTCTCCTTCGACCTGGAGCGCGGCAAGACCCTCGGCATCGTCGGCGAGTCCGGCTCCGGCAAGTCGGTGACCTCGCTGGCCATCATGGGCCTGCACCGCACCGGCAACGCCCGCAGCCGCCCGCACATCTCCGGCCGGGTCGTGCTCGACGGCGAGGACCTCGTCCAGGCCGACGCCGACCACGTGCGCAGGCTGCGCGGCCGCAAGATGGCCATGGTCTTCCAGGACCCGCTGTCGGCGATGCACCCGTACTACTCGGTCGGCAAGCAGATCGTCGAGGCGTACCGCACCCACCACGACGTCGACAAGAAGACCGCCCGCACCCGCGCGGTCGAGATGCTCGACCGGGTCGGCATCCCCGAGCCCCACCGGCGCGTGGACGCGTACCCGCACGAGTTCTCCGGCGGCATGCGCCAGCGCGCGATGATCGCGATGGCGCTCGTCAACAACCCCGAACTGCTCATCGCGGACGAGCCGACCACCGCCCTCGACGTCACCGTCCAGGCGCAGATCCTCGACCTGATCCGCGACCTGCAGAAGGAGTTCGGCTCCGCGGTCATCATGATCACGCACGACCTCGGCGTCGTCGCCGAGATGGCCGACGAGATCCTCGTGATGTACGGCGGCCGGTGCGTCGAACGCGGCACCGCCGAGAAGGTCTTCTACGAACCCCGCCACCCCTACACCTGGGGCCTGCTCGGCTCCATGCCGCGCATCGACCGCGAGCAGACCGAGCGCCTGATCCCGGTCAAGGGCTCGCCGCCCAGCCTCATCAACATCCCGAGCGGCTGCGCCTTCAACCCGCGCTGCCCGTACGCCGACGTCCCCAAGGGCGGCATCACCCGCACCCAGCGGCCCGAGCTCACCGAGGACGACAGCCGGCACTGGTCCGCCTGCCACATGTCGCAGGAGGAGCGGACCCGGATCTGGACCGAAGAGATTGCGCCGAAGCTGTGACCGACATGAAGAAGGACTCCTCGGCCGCGGCCGCCGCCGAGGAGCAGCCGCTGCTGAAGGTGACCGGCCTGGTCAAGCACTTCCCCATCAACAAGGGGCTGCTGCGCCGGCAGGTCGGGGCCGTCAAGGCCGTGGACGGCATCGACTTCGACGTCCGGCGCGGTGAGACGCTGGGCGTGGTCGGCGAATCCGGCTGCGGCAAGTCGACGATGGGCCGGCTGATCACCCGCCTGCTGGAGCCCACGGGCGGCACCGTGGAGTTCGAGGGGCGCGACATCACGCACCTCGGGGTCGCCGGGATGCGGCCGCTGCGCCGCGACGTGCAGATGATCTTCCAGGACCCGTACGGTTCGCTGAACCCGCGGCACACCGTCGGCACGATCGTCGGAGCCCCCTTCAAGCTCCAGGGCGTCCAGCCGGAGGGCGGCCTGAAGGCGGAGGTCCAGCGGCTGCTCTCGCTGGTGGGCCTGAACCCCGAGCACTACAACCGCTACCCGCACGAGTTCTCGGGCGGCCAGCGCCAGCGCATCGGCATCGCCCGCGCGCTGGCCCTCAAGCCGAAGCTGGTCGTCGCCGACGAGCCGGTGTCGGCGCTGGACGTGTCGATCCAGGCCCAGGTGGTCAACCTGCTGGACGACCTCCAGGAGGAGCTCGGCCTCACGTACGTGATCATCGCGCACGACCTGTCGGTCATCCGGCACGTGTCGGACCGCATCGCGGTGATGTACCTCGGCAAGATCGTGGAGCTGACCGACCGCAAGTCGCTGTACGAGAACCCGATGCACCCGTACACCAAGGCGCTGCTGTCGGCCGTGCCGGTGCCGGACCCGCGCCGGCGCGGTGCGAAGAGCGGCCGCATCCTGCTCAAGGGCGACGTCCCGTCCCCGATCTCGCCGCCCGCCGGATGCCGCTTCCACACGCGGTGCTGGAAGGCCACGCAGATCTGCACCACGCAGGAACCGCCGATGCTGGCCCTGGCCACGGGTCACCAGGTGGCCTGCCACCACCCGGAGAACGCCCCGGACCAGGCCCCCGGCGACGCGGCCCTCCCGGGCGCCCCGGAAGCGGTGGCGACGGTCACCACCTGACCCCGCCGCCCCGGCCCGCACCCCCACGGGGCCGGGGCTTGGCCCGCCGTCCCGGCCCGCGCCCCGCGGAGCCGGGACCCGGCGTTTGCGCCCCGACCGACCCCGTACCGCGCCGCGCCTGGGCCGCGCCGCGCTGGGCCGTGCCGTGCCGTGCCGTGCCGTGCCTGGGCCGCGCCGCGCCGCGCCGCGCCGGGCCTGGGCCAGGCCGAGCCGCGCCGCTCTCGGCCGTTCCGTGCCGAGCCGGGCCTGGGCCGTGCCGCGCCGGGGCTGGGCCCTGTCTCTTTG
>NZ_JBHYVA010000805.1:0-3544 GCF_042750055.1 Streptomyces sp. NPDC059456 | reverse complement strand
GATTGGCGGTCCCGCCGATCATCAGCCGCTCCTCGGCCTCCTCGACCAGCGTCTCCAGCAGGGTCGCGGGGGCGGGCGGCCCCCCGGGCCCCGGCCCCCGCCGCGCCCCCCCCCGCCCGGCGGGGCCGGCCCGCCGGCGGCGGGGGCCCCCGGCCCCGCCCCCGCACACCTCCGGTGCGCCTGTCTCACGGGCCGCCCCGGCGGTCCCCGCGCCGGTGTGCGGGGACCGCCCGGAAGGGGCCTGCGGGAGGATCAGGCCAGCCAGGGGCGCCAGACGGACTCGTTGCGCTCGACCCACTTCTTCGCCGCCTCCTGCGGCGAGAGCTTCTCCTCGGCGATCATCAGGGCCACCTCGTTCTGCTCCGCCGTGGTCCACCGGAACTTCTTCAGGAACGCGGCGGCCTTGCCCCCCGACTCCGCGAAGCGCGTGTTCAGGTACTTCTGCAGCGGCGTGTGCGGGTACGCGCAGGCCACCTTCTCCGGGACGTCCGCGCAGCCCTCGGTGTACTCGGGAAGCTTCACCTCGGTCATCGGGACCCGCTCGAAGAGCCACTGGGGCTTGTACCAGTACGTCAGGAAGGGCTTGCGCTCCTTGGCGAACTGCTTGATCTGGGTGATCTGGGCCGCCTCGGAGCCCGCGAAGACGACCTCGAAGTCCAGCCCCAGGTTCTTCACCAGCGCCTTGTCGTTCGTGACGTACGACGGCGAGCCGTCCATCAGCTGGCCCTTGCCGCGGCTCTCGGGGGTGCGCAGCTGGTCGGCGTACTTGTCGAGGTTCTTCCAGTCGGTGACGTCGGGGTGGGCCTCGGCGAAGTAGGTGGGGACGAACCAGCCGATGTGGCCCGTCACGCCCAGGTCGCCGCCCCGCGTGATCGTCCTCTTGCCGTCGACGTACCGCTTCTCCTGCTCGGGGTGGCCCCAGTCCTCCATGATCGCGTCGACGCGGCCCTGGCTGAGCGCGTCCCACGCCGGAACCTCGTCGACCTGCACGGTGTCCACGCGGTAGCCCAGCTCGTGTTCGAGGAGGTAGGCCGCCACGGCGGTGTTCGCCTGGGCGCCGACCCAGGACTGGACGGAGAGGGTCACGGTCTTCGCGCCCTGCGCGGCCGCGTACGGGGACGTCTGCCGGGTCATGTCGGCCGCTCCGCAGCCGGTGAGCACGGCGAGCCCGGTCGCCGCCGCGAGCAGGGCGGAGCCCCGGCGGCCGGGGCGCCCGCGTCTGCCGCGTCGGGACTGTCCGGCGTCCCCGGGATCCGCCGGGTTTCCGGCGTGTGCGTCGCGTCCTGCGTGGAAGGGTCGGTTGCGCATCTCAGGCCTCCTTCACGGGCTGGGTGACGCGGTCGAGCAGCAGGCCGAGGCATACGATCGCGGCGCCGGCCACGAGGCCGGTGGCCAGGTCGCCCTGCGCGAGGCCGAGGACGACGTCGTAGCCGAGCGCGCCGCCGCCGACCAGACCGCCGATGATGACGACGGCGAGGACCAGGACCACCGCCTGATTGACGGCGAGCAGCAACGCGGGCCTGGCGAGGGGGAGCTGGACCTGCCACAGCTGCTGCGAGCGGGTCGCGCCCAGCGAGCGGGCGGATTCGAGCGCGGCCGGGTTCACCTCGCGCAGGCCCTGCGTGGTGATCCGTACGACGGCCGGCAGCGCGTACACCACCGCGGCGGCGGCGGCCGGAGCCCGGCCGACCCCGAAGAGCGCGACCACGGGGATCAGGTAGACGAACTGCGGCAGGGTCTGGCACACGTCGAGCACGGGGCGCAGCAAGCGCTGGGCGCGGTCGCTGCGGGCGGCGCCCACCGCGATCGCGAAGCCGAGGACGAGGGTGACGGCGACGGCCGCGAGGACCTGGGAGAGCGTGTCGAGGGAGGCGTCCCAGACGCCGAGCACGCCGACGGCGGCGAGGGCGAGGACGGCCGTGAGCGCGGTGCGCCAGGTGCCGACGAGCAGGGCGAACGCCCCGGCGAGCAGCAGGAGCAGCCACCAGGGCGCCGCCTGGAGACCGCCGCGCAGCGGGTCGAGGACCCAGCCGGTGAACCGGGCGGCCCAGTCGGCCGTGCCGCCGACGACGGGCACACCGGAGTAGAGGTGGGCGGTCATCCAGGCGACCGCGCCGTTGACGGGCCCGGCGATGGGAACCGTCCAGGACGCCGGCCACAGCGAGGTGCCCGCCATCCGGCCGGCGACGGCGACGGCCACTGCCGTGAGGACGGTGAGCAGCCATCCGTACCAGCCGTCGAACACGCGGAGCAGCAGCTGCCGCGGGCCGTGTCCGGGGATCTCGGCGGCGCCGATCCGCCGGCCCGCCGCGTCGGCCGTGCGGTCGAGGACCACGGCCAGCAGCACGATGGGGATGCCGGCGGCCAGGGCGGCGCCGACGTCGACGGAGGCGAGGGCCTGGTAGACGCGGTCGCCGAGGCCGCCCGCGCCGATCACGGAGGCGATCACGGCCATCGAAAGGCCGGTCATGATGGCCTGGTTGACGCCGAGCAGCAGCTGCCGGCGGGCGAGCGGCAGCCGGGCCGTCAGCAGCCGCTGGCGGCCGGTGGCGCCGAGCGAGGAGGCCGCCTCCAGTACTCCCGCGTCGGCCTCGCGCAGGCCGAGGGCGGTGAGGCGGGCCATCGGCGGGGCGGCGTACACCACGGTGGCCAGTACGGCGGCGGGCACGCCGATGCCGAAGACCAGCACCATCGGCAGCAGGTACGCGAAGGCGGGCAGGATCTGCATGGTGTCGAGCACCGGCCGCAGGACGCGGTCGGCGCGTGCGGAGAGCCCGCCGGCGAGACCGAGGAGCCCGCCGACGGCGACGGAGGCGGCGACGGCCACGACCATCAGCGCGAGCGTCTGCATGGTCGGCACCCACATGCCGAGCAGCCCGCACGCGGCGAAGGCGGCGGCGCACGTCAGGGCGAGCCGCAGGCCCGCCAGCCGCCAGGCGACCAGGGCGGCCAGCGCGCTGACGCCGGTCCAGCCCGCGGCGAGCAGGACGACGTAGACGGCGCGGACGGAGACGACCACGGCGTTGCTGATGTGGCCGAAGAAGTAGAGGAACAGCGGGTGGCTGTCCCGGTGGTCGATGATCCAGTCACCGGCCCGGCCGAGCGGCCCCGAGAGGTCGACGGCCAGGGCCGCGGGCCAGCTGCCGGCGGCCGGGAAGACGACGGCGAGCGGGACCAGCACGGCGGCGGCGACGGCCAGCGGCAGCAGCAGTCCGCGGCCGAGGGGGCGTCCGAGCACGGTCGGGCCGCTGCGCGCACGGTCCGCCAGCCGGTTGCCGGCCGCCGCGCGTCCGGCGGTGGCGGAGCGGTCGCCGGGGGCCGCTCCGTTCGCCGCGGGGCGGTCCGCGGCGCGGCGCTCCGCGTCCCCGGGCCTGCCGGACGACTGCGGGGCGCCCGGCCGGGAGGGCTCGCGTGCGGGGGCCGTGGCCGAGCTCATCCGCGCCACCCCCCGGTGCCGGGGGCGGGGACGGCGGGCCGGGGCGTGCCGGTCATGCCGCCACCTCCCGTCCGGTCCCGGCCCGGAGTCCGGCCACCACGGCGAGCA
>NZ_JBHYVA010000804.1:0-3562 GCF_042750055.1 Streptomyces sp. NPDC059456 | reverse complement strand
GCAGTTCACCCGGCACCTGGAACAAGCTGGCGTGAGCACCGACGAGGCCGCCGTCCTGCAGCCGGACTGTCACGGTCAGGCAGCTGGTGACGCTCGGATAGGTGATCACGCCACCGGGTGCGACCTCCTTGACCTGACCTTCCGCGATCGTCGCTCTGCCGGGTGCCGTCACGCCGTTCGCCGCTGGCCGCACTGCGTGCGTAGGGCTGTTCGGGGCACTGTCGGCGGCTGCACCGGGTGAGCTGAGGGCCACGGCGCCCACGAGGGCAACCGTGAGGGTGGACATGCGCTTGAATTCGATCACGGTCTGACATTCTCCGTCACCTCCTCGGTGCGGTACGCCTGGCCTCTCCGGCCGGAGAAGGGCTGGAACAGCGTCCTTGTCCTGTCCGAATCCCGCGTGTCCTTCGAACTCTGCTACGCGACCACCCTCGTGGCATCCGTGCCGTTCGGGCTGGGCCGGCGGACCCGCGCCGGATCCGTCCTCTCGTCTGGTGGGGGCCCGCACTGTCCCACTCGGCGGACGGGTTCCCCACGGGATCGGCCGGAACCGGAACCGTGCCCCTGCGGGGGAGGCCCGGCGTAGCCGGATCGAAGCAGGGAGCGGTTCCTGTGCGCTGGACATTTAGTCTGTGCGCAGATAATCTGTGTGCAGATCAAATGGGGAATGGGAGCCGTCATGTGGACGTACGAGCACAGTGTCGACACCGCCGCCGCACCCGAGGCGGTCTGGCAGCAGTGGGTCGATGTGGCGAACTGGGGCATCTGGAATGCTGACATTCAGAAGATCGAGGCCACCGGCCCCTTCGTCACCGGAACCCGCATCACCATGCACCCCGCCGGCCAGGACCCGGTAGAACTCACGCTGGCCCAGGTCAGCGCTCCCGAGGTGTTCGTCGACGAAGCGCGCTTCGCGGGGCTGTTGTTCCGCACCGCCCACCGCGTGACCGCCCAGCAGGGCGGGGCGCGCATCACCTACCGCATGGAGATCACCGGTGCCGCGGCCGATGAGATCGGCCCGCAGGTGGGTCCCGGCATCACGGCGGATTGGCCGCAGACGATGGCGGCGCTGGCGCGGCGGGCGGAGGCCCGATGCTGACTCCGGGCGCAAGCCCCGGCTTCCTGCTCTGGCACGCGACGCTGCGCTGGCAGCGGGAGGTTGCCGCGGCGCTGGCGCCACTCGGGCTCACGCACGTGCAGTTCGTCCTGCTGGCCTGCACCTGGTGGCTCAACCGCGAGGGCGGCCACCCCAACCAGCAGGCCGTGGCCCGGCAGGCCGGCACGGACGTCAAAATGACCTCGCAGGTGCTGCGCACCCTGGAGGCCAAGGGGCTCATCGAGCGGGAGACCGACCCCGCGGACACCCGGGCCAAGCGACTCCGGGCAACCCCGGAGGGCGCCGATCTCGCCCCCCGCGCCATCGCGGCGGTGGAAGCCGTTGACGCGGCCTTCTTTGCCGCCTCCCCACGCGCCGAGACCCTCATGGTGCTGCGGACCCTGGCCTCCGCCCCCGCGGCGGACGACGACTGAATTCCTCTTCCCGCCGAGGGCGCCCCTCCGTCCGCGACCCCACCCGTGGACGGAGGCGGAGAGGGGTCGGGCCGTTGCCGGTGTGGACCGATTGCGGGGATCGCTGTCGGTGGGCCGTGGCGGGCAGTTCCGCGCAGACCCGGCGGGTCCGAAGGGAGTGTTCCCGCTCACTCTGCCGAGGGCACCCGGTGGGGGCGTTGCGCGACCTGCTGCGCTATCCCCAGTAGCCGAGGTGTACCGCGGCGGCCTCTTCGTAGAGGTGCGGCCCCGATACCTCGACGGTGTTCCCGCCCGCCGCGAAGACCTGGCGGCACGGGAGGTCGAGCAGCGGCTCTTCGGGGTCCACTCCGGCCAGCACGTTCAGCTCCGTGGCCGCGAGTGCGTAGACGACCTGCCGGATGCCGCTCCAGTAGATCGCGCCCGAGCACATCGCGCACGGTTCGGTGCTGGTGTACAGCGTGGCCGCGGCGAGCTGGTCCGGGGTCAGCGTCCGCGACGCCTTCCGGACCAGGTTCGTCTCGGCGTGGCCGGTGGCATCGTGCTCCGTGATGACGGTGTTCTCGGCGGTGAGCAGGATGTTCCCGGCCGCGTCGGTGAGCAGCGCGCCGAACGGATGGTTGCCGTGCCGGCGCGCGCGGGCCGCAAGGTCGATGGCCGCCAGGAGGTGAGTCCGAGCCTGATCGGCCAAGGTGTTCGAAGCGGGTCGCATGACGTGCTCCTCATGGGGGAGGGGATGAATCTGGACGGTGGGGCCGGCGCGGTCCGGCTCGGAGGCTCGCCGGGAGCTGTCGTCAGGTGACGGCTCCCACCGGCCACTTGCTCTCCGGTGACCCGGTTCCTCCGGTCATGGTGTGCAGGTTCACGGTCACATCTCCGTGAGCAGCCGGCTCAGGAGCTCGCCCATGCGCGAGGCCGAGTCGCGGCCCGCCCTCAGGACCTCCGAGTGGTCCAGGGGCCCGGCGCTCATCCCGGCGGCCAGATTGGTGACCAGGGACAGTCCGAGTACCTCGGCGCCGGCCGCACGGGCGGCGATCCGGGCACCGCCGTCTGAGCTCGATGGTCGGTCGCGGCGCATGGGCGCCGGAGGCGTCAAAGAGGAGGCGGCTGCGCGTCCGCGCCGCCGTCGATGCGGTGAAGCAGCTCGAGGAGCGTGGTGCGGTCGGTGGGGGACAGTCCCGAGTAGCACCAGGCGAGCACTTCGTCGGCGATCCGGTGTCCTGCGCTCAGGACCTCTTCGCCGGCGGGG
The DNA here is from genome assembly GCF_042750055.1 of Streptomyces sp. NPDC059456. NCBI lineage: Bacteria > Bacillati > Actinomycetota > Actinomycetes > Kitasatosporales > Streptomycetaceae > Streptomyces > Streptomyces sp. NPDC059456. The sequence continues at coordinate 786 of NZ_JBHYVA010000804.1, read as the reverse complement.
GTGAGGTGGTGCTCGATGCGGCGGCCCGTGCCGGGCCTGCGGTCGATCAGGCCCAGGGCTGCCAGCCGGCCGGCGAGCGTGCCGAAGGCCTGCTCGCTCTGGAATGTCGCCGCCGCCAGGGCCCGGGCCGGTGACCCGGGCGCGCGGCTGATCGCGCGGAGCGCGTCCCACTGCGCGAGCGTGGTGCCGGCGGCGGCGAGGCGGCTGTCCAGAGCGCGGTGCTGCTTGTACTGGGCCTGCTTCACCGCTCTTCCAAGGACCTGCAGTTCATCGGGCATGAGCCGAGTCTACGACACGACTAAGCTTGTTTATATAAACAAGCTTAGTTACAGTCCGGGCATGCCTCAGAACACGAACGTCGCCCTGTACCCCGACCTGTCCCTCACCCTGACCGAAGCCGGACACGGCAGGCCTTGTCTCATCCTGCACGGCGGCGGGGGACCGGCCACGGTCGCCGGGCTCGCCTCCCACCTCGCCCAGGCCGTCCACGCCATCACTCCGGTCCACCCGGGATGGGACGGCACCCATCGCCCGCCGTGGCTGACCGGCATCGACGATCTCGCCCTCGCCTACCTGCACCACCTCCAAGACCGCGGACTGCGCGACGTCCTGGTCGTCGGCTCCTCGGTCGGCGGCTGGACCGCAGCGGAGATGGCCGTACGGGACACCGGCGGACTCATCACCGGGCTCGTCCTGATCGACCCCGTCGGCATCCACGTCGAGGCCGAGCCGATCAGGGACTTCTTCAAGCTCGACGCCCGCGGCGTGGGGGGGGGGCGCGGGCGG
>NZ_JBHYVA010000803.1:0-3566 GCF_042750055.1 Streptomyces sp. NPDC059456 | reverse complement strand
TGTAAATTAGAGGCTTAACTCAAGCTAGACGTGGGCCCGGCGGGGGCCAGCCGGCGCCCCGCCGCCCCCCGGCCCCGGGCGCCCGGCCCCCCCCCCGCCCCTCGTGCAGCTGCGCTGCGGGTGCTTACGCGCCCTTGCTCAGGTCCGGGCCGGAGCCCGTGGCCTCGATCGGGGGCAAGTCCGGCAGGGCCGACTTCTCCTCGCCGCGGAAGGTGAACTTGGCGTCTTCGCCGTCGCCCTCCTTGCCCACGACCACGATGTGGCCGGGACGCAGCTCGCCGAAGAGGATCTTCTCCGACAGGATGTCCTCGATCTCGCGCTGGATGGTGCGGCGCAGCGGGCGGGCGCCCAGGATCGGGTCGTAGCCCCGCTTGGCGAGCAGGAGCTTCGCGTCGCCGCTCAGCTCGATGCCCATGTCGCGGTCCTTCAGGCGCTCGTCCACCTTGGCGATCATCAGGTCGACGATCTGGATGATGTCTTCCTGCGACAGCTGGTGGAAGACGACCGTGTCGTCGACACGGTTCAGGAACTCGGGCCGGAAGTGCTGCTTGAGCTCTTCGTTGACCTTCGCCTTCATCCGGTCGTAGCCGGTCTTGACGTCGCCCTGGGCGGCGAAGCCCAGGTTGAAGCCCTTCGAGATGTCCCGGGTACCCAGGTTGGTCGTCATGATGATGACCGTGTTCTTGAAGTCCACGACCCGGCCCTGGGAGTCGGTCAGACGACCGTCCTCCAGGATCTGGAGAAGGGAATTGAAGATATCCGGGTGGGCCTTCTCGACCTCGTCGAAGAGGACGACGGAGAACGGCTTGCGGCGCACCTTCTCGGTGAGCTGGCCGCCCTCTTCGTAGCCCACGTAGCCGGGGGGCGAACCGAAGAGGCGGGAAACCGTGTGCTTCTCGCTGAACTCCGACATGTCGAGGGAGATCAGCGCGTCCTCGTCGCCGAAGAGGAATTCGGCGAGCGTCTTGGAGAGCTCGGTCTTACCGACACCGGACGGGCCGGCGAAGATGAACGAGCCACCCGGGCGCTTCGGGTCCTTCAGACCCGCACGGGTACGGCGGATCGCCTGGGAGAGCGCCTTGATGGCGTCCTTCTGGCCGATGACGCGCTTGTGGAGCTCGTCTTCCATGCGGAGCAGCCGCGAGGACTCCTCCTCGGTGAGCTTGAAGACGGGAATGCCGGTCGCGGTCGCGAGGACCTCGGCGATGAGCTCGCCGTCGACCTCGGCGACGACGTCCATGTCGCCGGCCTTCCATTCCTTCTCGCGCTTGGCCTTCGCCGCCAGCAGCTGCTTCTCCTTGTCGCGGAGGGAAGCCGCCTTCTCGAAGTCCTGGGAGTCGATGGCCGACTCCTTGTCGCGGCGCACGCCCGCGATCTTCTCGTCGAACTCGCGGAGGTCCGGCGGTGCGGTCATCCGGCGGATGCGCATCCGGGAACCGGCCTCGTCGATCAGGTCGATCGCCTTGTCCGGCAGGAAGCGGTCCGAGATGTACCGGTCGGCCAGCGTCGCCGCCTGGACGAGGGCCTCGTCCGTGATGGAGACGCGGTGGTGGGCCTCGTAGCGGTCGCGCAGCCCCTTGAGGATCTCGATCGTGTGGGGGAGGGAAGGCTCCGCCACCTGGATCGGCTGGAAGCGGCGCTCGAGGGCCGCGTCCTTCTCGAGGTGCTTGCGGTACTCGTCCAGCGTGGTGGCACCGATGGTCTGGAGCTCACCGCGGGCCAGCATGGGCTTGAGGATGCTGGCGGCGTCGATCGCGCCCTCGGCGGCGCCCGCACCCACGAGGGTGTGGAGCTCGTCGATGAACAGGATGATGTCGCCGCGGGTGCGGATCTCCTTGAGCACCTTCTTCAGGCGCTCCTCGAAGTCACCGCGGTAACGCGAACCCGCGACCAGGGCGCCGAGGTCCAGGGTGTAGAGGTGCTTGTCCTTGAGGGTCTCGGGCACCTCGCCCTTGACGATCGCCTGGGCCAGGCCCTCGACGACGGCGGTCTTGCCGACGCCGGGCTCGCCGATGAGGACCGGGTTGTTCTTGGTACGGCGGGACAGGACCTGCATGACCCGCTCGATCTCCTTCTCGCGCCCGATGACCGGGTCGAGCTTGGATTCGCGGGCGGCCTGCGTGAGATTGCGGCCGAACTGGTCCAGGACGAGGGAGGTCGAGGGGGTGCCCTCGGCCGGGCCGCCGGCCGTGGCCGACTCCTTGCCTCCGCCGGAGTAGCCGGAGAGCAGCTGGATGACCTGCTGCCGGACTCGGTTGAGATCGGCGCCCAGCTTCACCAGGACCTGGGCGGCGACGCCCTCGCCCTCGCGAATGAGGCCGAGCAGGATGTGCTCGGTGCCGATGTAGTTGTGGCCGAGCTGGAGGGCCTCTCGGAGCGAAAGCTCCAGGACCTTCTTCGCCCGCGGGGTGAAGGGGATGTGGCCGGACGGGGCCTGCTGCCCCTGACCGATGATCTCCTCAACCTGCTGGCGAACAGCCTCGAGCGAAATCCCGAGGCTCTCCAGGGCCTTAGCGGCGACACCCTCACCCTCGTGGATCAGACCCAGGAGGATGTGCTCGGTGCCGATGTAGTTGTGGTTGAGCATCCGGGCTTCTTCCTGAGCCAGGACGACAACCCGCCGCGCGCGGTCGGTGAACCTCTCGAACATCGTTTATCGCTCCTCAGAGCGGTCGGGCAGTTCGGGGTCGGTCCCCGCCCTGTCCTTCCGCATGCTAGTCCCGCGGGGCGGGACAGCTCATTCCAACTGCCGACATCCGTCCGCGATCACCCCCACGTCAGTGGGGAAAACCGGCTTCAACAGCCGACAACTGCTCCAACCCGATGGTGCGAGACGATGTTCCCGCAGGCCAGGCAGATACCCGTCACACGTGTACGCCGATGGCGAACGGAAGCCGCCCAAATCAGCGTGTCGCCCCGATCCACTAGGAATGTCTTACCCGTAAGGACTGACACTCCATGCCGGTGGCACCGGTTCCCTCCGCTACGGGCGAACACGATTGCGTCCCGAATGTGAGACTGCACCCCGACGGATGTCTACGTTCCGCATGGAACCCGGCGCGCTGCGTAACTCCGCGGCGTGCGCGGAGTTGCTCCGGTCATGGCCGTCACCGTTCCGCTCCCCCGCGTCGCGCCCGAGGATTCACCCGCGGATCCGCCCCGGGACGCGTACGCGTCCTGGTACGAGGGGGTGCTCGGCTGGCCCGTCGTCGCCGGGCCGCCCGCCCGGCTGGTCACCGGAGTGCGGTTCGACGTGCTGGAGCTGCCGGCCGGGGCCGGGGCGGAGCTGCTGCGCAGGCCGCTCGCCACGGGTCCGGTGGCGCTCGCCGGGAGCCGGATGCGGTTCCTGGTGGCCCCGGGGAGCGCGGAGGAGCTGGAGGGGCTGCTCGACTGGCTGGAGTGGGGCGGAGTCGCCCTGGACCTCGTCGGCCTGGGCGGCGGGCGCCGGATCACGGCACCGGTTCCGCCGGGACGCCCCGGGGGAAGTCCCCGGGGGGCCGCCGTGTGGCTGCGACCCCCCGAGCAGGGGTGCGAGGCACTGCTGCCGTCCCTGCCCGGCCCCGGGC
>NZ_JBHYVA010000802.1:1703-3577 GCF_042750055.1 Streptomyces sp. NPDC059456 | reverse complement strand
GGGAAGGTCTCCTCCCCGCTCGCCCGCTGACCGGCCCCGCGCGCGCTGAGCGACACCATGTCCGACCGGGCGCGCTCCCTCCTCGTACCCGTGGCGGACCCGGAGGTTCCGCAGCCCGCGCCGGCGGCCGTCGCACCCGTCCTGCCCGGCCTGCCGGACGCCGACCGGCCCGCCGTACGCGCCCCGGGCGAGCAGCCCGGCATCGAGGGCGGCCCGCCGTGCCGGTGGTGCGCGACGCCGAACCGGCCCGACCGCCACTACTGCGTGCGCTGCGCGATGCCGCTGGCCGAAACCGGCGGGGCGGCGGCACCGGGGCGGGCTCCGTGGTGGCGCCGTCTCTTCGGCGGGCGGCACGGCGGGGCGCCGTGGGCGGGCGACCGTCCCCGGCTGCGCCGCGTCTTCGACCGCGTCGGCACCTGGATCGCCCTCGCCGCCGTCGTCACCCTGGCGATCCTCGGCGTCGTGTACCTGCCCGACGGCGTCCGGGCCGCCCAGGACCATTTCGCCCAGCGCGCCCCGGTCGCCCCGGACCGGATCGAGGCCTCCCGCTCCTACCCCGGCCACCAGCCGGAGATCGCCTTCGACAAGCGCAGCAACACCTGGTGGGGCCCCGGCGTCTCGCAGTCCGGCCAGGGCGAGTGGATCGAGGCCTCCTTCAGCGAGCCGACTCGGCTGCTGGACCTGGTCATCACCCCGGGCGTCTCGGGGCGGGCCGACAAGATCGGCGAGTCGGCGCTGCCGCACCGCGTCACGGCGACGATCACGGGCAGGGACGGCAAGGTCACCACGCGCCGGCTGACCCTGGATCAGGGGGCGGGCGGCCAGCGGCGGCCGTTCCGCGTGGGCGAGGTCACGAAGGTCCGCTTCACCATCGAGTCGTCGCACGCGTCCTCCGCGGACAAGCAGGTCGCCATCGCGGAGATCGAGTTCTTCGGTCCCTCGAACGCCGGCCGCTCCTGACCCTGCCCGCCGGAGACCGGGCCCCGCCCGGTTCCCGGTGCGGACGCGCAGGTTCCGCGCGGGCTCGCAGCTTCCGCGCGGGCGGGCAGGTTTCCGCGCGGGCGGGCGCCGTCCTCCGCCCCGCGGGGCGGGGGCTGCGGCCGCGCGCCGAACGGGGTGCTTTTCGGCGAAGCCCGCGGCGGCGCCCGTGCGCCTCACCGTGGCCGCCCGCACCATTGCCGATGCTCCTGTCGTGGGCACCACGGACGCACCGAGCTCTAGGCGGCAGCATGGCGGAGGCGGGAATCAACTACGCAGCGGTGTTCGAGGCGCTGCCCGGCATGGTCGCGCTCCTGACTCCCGATCTGACGTACGCGGACGTGAACAACGACTTCGCGCGCCTGACGGGGCGCACCCGCGAGCAGTTGGTGGGCCGCTACCTGTTCGACGTGTTCCCTGACAATCCGAACGATGCCTCGGCGACCGGTGCCCGGAACCTGGCGGCGTCCCTCGAGCGGGTGCTCAGCACCGGCGAACGGGACACCATGGCGCTGCAGCGCTACGACGTGGAGTCCGCGGAGCGGCCCGGCGAGTGGGAGGAGCGGTACTGGAGCCCGGTCAACGCCCCCGTCGTCGACGCGGACGGCCGGGTGGTGCTGCTGGTCCACCGCGTCGAGGAGGTCACCGCGCTGATCAGGGCCCGCGGCGGGGCCGGAGACGGCCAGACCCGCGTCCTGGAAGCCGAGCTCTACACCCGTGCGCGGGAACTGCAGGAGGTCAACGAGCGGCTGCGCGAGGCCCACGCCCGCGAGCGCGAGGTCGCCCTCGCCCTCCAGGAGGTGATGCTCCCGACGCCCGGGGCGGTGGGCCACCACCGCGCCGCCGTGCGCTACCGCCCGGCCGTCGGCTCCCTCAACGTCTGCGGGGACTGGTAC
>NZ_JBHYVA010000802.1:0-1693 GCF_042750055.1 Streptomyces sp. NPDC059456 | reverse complement strand
CGTCATCCCATTCTTCGAGACGAGACAGGGTACGACCTCGTCGACCTGCCCGGCGATCGCATCGGCGTGGCCGTCGGCGACGTCGTCGGCCACGGCCTGCAGGCCGCAGGCGTCATGGGGCTGCTGCGCAGTGCCCTCAGCGCCGCCTCCCGTGTCGCCGACGGCCCCGCCCAGGCGCTGGAGGTCCTCGGCCTGTACGCCCGCTCCGTCGACGGCGCCGAGAACACCACCGCGGTCGAGACCTACGTCGACTGGGACACCCACACCATCACCTACAGCAGCGCCGGCCATCCGCCGCCCGCCCTCCTGCGCACCGACGGCACCGTCGAATTCCTCGACCAGGCCACCGATCCTCCGCTCGGCGCCCGCCCCGACCACGTCCCCCGCCCCCAGGCCACCGTCGCCTTCACCGAGGGCGACACCCTCGTCCTCTACACCGACGGGCTGATCGAGCGCCGCCGGGAGGACATCGACGTCGGCCTCGCCCGCCTCGCCGGCTCCCTCGTCCGGCACCGTGCGGCCGTCCCCGAACGCCTTGCCGACGCCGTCCTGCTGGAGCTCCTGCCGGCCGCGGGCGCGACCGACGACGCCGCCCTCGTCATCGTCCGGCTCTGACGGGCCGTCCGGGAGGCGGCCCGGTCACATCCGTGGCGGGTGCGTGGCGAGCCAGTGCCGCGCGATGCGTTCGCGGGTGGTGACCCACGCGCCACCGCGCTGCGCGACGTGCCGCAGGAAGCCGTCGAGCGCGCGGATCCGGCCGGGCCTGCCGGTGATCCGGCAGTGCAGGCCGACGCTCATCATGCGGGGCCGGTCGGCGCCTTCGGCGTGCAGGGTGTCGAAGGTGTCCACGAGGTACGTGAGCATGTCGTCGGCCGTCGTGAACCCGTGCACGATCAGGAACTTGAAGTCGTTCGCGTCGAGGCTGTACGGGAGTACGAGGTGCGGGCGGCCGGCCGCTTCGACGTAGAACGGCAGATCGTCCGAGTAGTCGTCGCAGTCGTAGAGGAAACCGCCCTCCTCGGCCACCAGGCGCCGCGTGTGCGGACTCGTTCGGCCGGTGTACCAGCCGACCGGCCGGCGCCCGACGAGCCGCTCGATCGTCGCGGTCGCGTACGCGATGTCGGCGCGTTCGGCGTCCTCGGGCACGTGCCGGTAGTCGATCCACCGCCGGCCGTGGCTCGCGACCTCCCACCCGGCGGCGCCCATCGCCCGTGCCGCGTCGGGGTTGCGCTCCAGCGCCTGCGCCACGGCGTACACGGTCAGCGGTGCCCCGTGCGCGGCGAGCGTGCGGTGGATGCGCCAGAACCCGGCGCGTGCCCCGTAGGCGAACAGCGACTCGGCGTTCAGATCGCGCCCGCCCACCACCGCAGGCGCGCCCACGATCTCGTGGAGGTAGTCCTCCGACGCGGGATCGCCCTCCAGTACGTTGTGCTCGCCGCCCTCCTCGTAGTTGAGGACGAGGCTCACGGCGACCCGGGCATCCCCGGGCCAGGCGGCATGCGGTGGCTCGGCACCGTATCCGACGAGATCACGCTGATGCTCGGACACGGGCCGGACTCTACCGGCGGCCCGGCGGCGAGCGCCGCAGGCCACGCCCGCGCGTCCCGTTGCCGGGCCGTACGGGGACGGGGGGGGGGGGGGGGGGCGCGCGGGGGGCGGGGGGCGGGGGGGGGTGGGGGGGAGGCTCGACGAG
>NZ_JBHYVA010000801.1:0-3578 GCF_042750055.1 Streptomyces sp. NPDC059456 | reverse complement strand
GGTTCCGGGTCCGTGCCCGCGCCGCGGGCACCCGTACCCCCGCTGCTGCGGCGGATCCTGCGCGCGTACCGCGGCTGACGGGGCCGCGGCCGGTCCGGCGTCCGGCGGGCCCGGCCGGGTTCAGAGGCGGTGGACGCGCTCCCCGTCGAAGGCCAGCGGGGACCGGCCCGCGGCCAGGATGCGCAGCCCCGGGGCCGCGGTGAGCAGGTTCCGCAGCCAGGCGAGCGTCTCGGGCACGAGGTGGTCGGTGCCGTCCAGGACGAGGAGCATGTCCCGCTCGGCGAGCCACGAGACGGCGTCGCCCGCCGCGCACGGCAGGAAGGGCATGCCCGCGACACAGCCCAGCGCGGCCGACAGCTCGCGCGGGCCGAAGGGCCGCTCCACGGTGATGACGGCCACGCCGTCGCAGAAGTTGGACGAGAGCCGCTCGGCGATCTCCCGCACCAGCAGGCTCCGCGGCTCCCGGAACCGCCCGGTGACCGTCAGCACCCGGCCGCGCCGCACGGCCGTCAGCAGCCGGGACAGCTCGTCGGACGTCGCGGGCAGGATGCCCGTCCGGCCTGGATCCCTCATCGGCACGATGCCCCCCATTGCATGCGTGTCCCATGCGCGGCCAAGGGTTCTTTCGGGCCGCGTAGCGATGATTATGCGCCAGTTCTGCCGGAAGGCCAGGGGAATGTCGGATTCCGGAGAACTTGTACACGCGGCATGCTTTTGTCCATTCGACCAGGTGGGGCGCCCCGGCGCGCGCGAGCGGCCCGCCTGTGCTCGGATGGCGATCATGGGTCATGACCACGGTGCTCCCTCGGCGGCGGCCGGAACCGTCAGCGGGACGTTCCGTACCCGCCTGCTCTGGACCGTCGGCATCAGCGTCACGATCACCCTGATCCAGGTCGTCGGCTCCCTGCTCTCCGGCAGCCTGGCCCTGCTCGCCGACGCCGCACACAGCCTCACCGACGCCGTCGGCGTCTGCCTTGCGCTCGGCGCGGTCACCCTCGCCCAGCGCGCCCCGACCCCGCGGCGCACCTTCGGCTGGTACCGGGTCGAGATCTTCTCGGCCGCCCTGAACGCCCTGCTCCTCCTCGTCGTCTTCGTCTGGGTCCTCTACACCGCCGTCCGCCGCTTCAGCGAACCGGTGGAGGTCAAGGGCGGGCTGATGTTCGCCGTCGCCCTGCTGGGCCTGGCCGCCAACGGCGTCGGCCTGTGGCTGCTGCGCGACGCCAGGGAGCACAGCCTCAACCTGCGCGGCGCCTACCTCGAAGTGCTCGGCGACGCGCTGGGCTCCATCGCCGTCCTCATCGGCGGCCTGGTCATCCTGCTCACCGGATGGGAGGCCGCCGACCCCGTCGCGTCCATCGTCATCGGCCTGCTCATCGTCCCGCGCGCCTACGGACTGCTGCGCGATGCCGCCCACGTCCTGCTGGAGGCCACCCCGCAGGACATGGACCTCTCCGACGTGCGCCGGCACCTGATGGAGGAGCCCGGCGTCCTGGCGGTGCACGACCTGCACGCCTGGACCGTCACCTCCGGCATGCCCGTCCTCACCGCGCACGTGGTGGTCGCCGCCGGGACCCTGCGCGGCGAGGACCACGGGCAGCTGCTCGCCCGGCTCCAGGCCTGCGTCGGCGACCACTTCGACGTGCGCCACTCCACCCTCCAGCTGGAACCGGAGGGCCACGCCGAGGACGAACGGGCCCTGCACGCCTGACCGCACGGCCCCGGCGGTCCGCGGCATCCGCCCGCGCCCACGGTTGTCCGGCGGCCGCGGATCGGCTCTACTGCTGTGCAGTCCCGCACTCGGGGCACGTGCAGGGGAGGGCACCCACGATGAGTTCGCACCGCCGCCGTCCGGGCTTCCGGGGCCGGTCGCTGCTGACCCTGTCGGCCGCCGCCTTCCTGCTGTTCGGCGTTTTCGCGGCCACCGGCATCGCCTGGGACCCGTTCGCCGGCGCCGCGGGCCGGGCCGTCTCCGCACCCGTGATCGGCACCCCCTGGTCCGGCGGCCCCGACGCATCCGGCGAGGCCCCCGCGCCCACGCCGAGCGGCCCCGCCCCGACCGCGTCCGGACCGGGCCCGGACGGCACCGGGCAGGACGCCGGAGGCGGTGCCGGAGCGGGGGACGCCGGTGCCGGGCGGCCCGCCGGGGCGCTGCCGTTCGACCTACCCCCACCGGCCGCCCTGCGCACCGGCAGCGCGGGCGGGAAGCTGGTGTTCGCCCACTACTTCACCCCGTACCCGCTCTCGCTGGACAACGCGAGCGCCGACGCCGACTACTACACCCGCAACTACCTGAACCCGGCCGGGGAGAACGGCAAGCACGAGCGGTACGGCGGCCTGCTGCGCGACCGGCCGCTGCCCGTCGTCCCCAAGGCCGGCAACTGGGAACTCGCCAACCTCGAACAGGAGGTGCGCACCGCCCGCACCGCGGGCCTCGACGGGTTCACCCTCGACCTGCTCTCCCTGTCCGGACCGAACCGGGACCGCGCCGGCCTGCTGATGCAGGCCGCCCATGCCGTCGACCCCGCATTCAAGATCATGCTGATGCCGGACATGACCTCGCTGGACACCGACGACCCCGGCGTGCTCGCCGACGCCGTCGCGGCCCTCGGCAAGGCCCCCGCCGCCCACCGCCTCGGCGACGGCCGGCTCGTCGTGTCCCCCTTCAAGGCGGAGGCCAAGAGCGTCGCCTGGTGGACGCAGTTTCTCGACCTCCTGAGGACCCGGCACGGGATCCGCACCGCCTTCGTCCCGACGTTCCTCGACTTCGACGGCAACAGCGCCCGGTTCGCGCCGATCAGCCACGGCTTCTCCGAGTGGGGCAGCCGCAGTTACGTCGGCCAGGAGGGCGCCACCCGCGACGTGCAGCGGGCCCACGGCGCGGGCAAGATCTGGATGCAGCCCGTGTCGGTCCAGGACGCCCGCCCCAACCAGGGCATCTACGACGAGGCCGGCAACACCGCCACCCTGCGCTCCACCTGGACCCACGCCATCGACGACGGTGCCGACTGGGTGCAGCTCACCACCTGGAACGACTACTCCGAGGGCAGCCAGTTCGCGCCCTCCCTGCACAACGGGTACGCCTACCTGGACCTGACCTCGTACTACCTGACCAAGTTCAAGACGGGCAGCTGGCCGAGGATCGTGCGGGACACGCTGTACGTCTGCGCCCGCACCCAGTTCGCCGCCGCGGACCCGACCGGCACCCAGTCCCTGCTGATGTCCCCGCGCAAGGGCAGCGCCGCACCCCGCGACACCGTGGAGGTGCTCAGCTTCCTGACGGCCCCGGCGAGCGTCCGCACGGCCGTGGGCACGGCCCGCGAGGCGCACGAGGCCCCGGCCGGCGTCCACTCCGAGCTCCTCCCGCTGCGGCCCGGCACCAGCTCCGCCGTGGTGGTCCGCGACGGCAGGTCCGGCGCCGAGGTGAAACTCCCCTACGCGGCGGACCGCACGGTGCAGGTCCAGGACTTGCAGTACTACGCCGTCACCAGCGGGCGGGACTAGTCCAGGTTCCCGCGGCCCCGCCCCCCGCCCCCCGCCCGGCCCCCGGGGGGCGGACCCGGGAGAGTTACCCCCGAAAG
>NZ_JBHYVA010000800.1:0-3593 GCF_042750055.1 Streptomyces sp. NPDC059456 | reverse complement strand
CGCCCCCGCCGGGGGCGGCGGCCGGAACGCGACCAGTACCGACGGCAGTCCGGGCCTCGGCAGCGGAACCGGGCCCAGATCGGGATCGTCGAGCTGGTCGACGTGGCGCAGGACGGTCGCCTGCGCGCAGAGCCGCACCTCGCGCAGGTCCCGCCGTCCGCTCGGCCGGAAGCCCCGCCGGCCCAGCTCGCGCGCCCAGAACCGGGCGTCGTGGTGTTCCCCGCGCCGGGAGTGGTCCAGGAACAGGCAGTACGCGGCCGACGCGGTCCGCGCCCGACCGGAACCGGCGGCGAACTGCCACCAGAAGCGGGCGCCTTCGCGCAGGCCGGCCAGGTGCAGCAGACAGCCGAAGACCACGGCTCCGGCGAGCTCGGTGTGCCCGCTCTCGACGAAGGCGCCGAGCTGCGCCCCGGCCGTCGGGGCGGACACGGCGGCCAGGCAGACGGCCTTGAGGTCGCGCCGGGCCCGTTCGGCGTCGAGCGGGCAGTCCCGCGCGGGGTCGCTCCACCCGTACGCGGCGCGGCGCCGGGCGGGAGCCGCGGCGGCCTGTCCCCGGGTGGGGCGCAGCAGCCGGGCCTCGGCGGCGCCCAGGTCGTAGTGCGGGTAGCGGTCGCGGACGCCGGCCCGGGTCAGGAACTCGGCCAGGGAGCGGCGGGCGGTGTCGTCGCCGCGTTCCTCCATGTCCTCGCGGCGCCTCATGATTCGGGGGAGGTGTCGAGCAGGCGGGCCAGCCGCCGGTGGGCCTGGCCGAGCTGCGAGCGGACGGTGGCCTCGTCGACGCCCATCACCGAGGCGGCCTCGCCGGGGGTGCACTGGAGCCCGTAGCGCAGCAGCACGGCGTCGCGCTGGCGTTCGGCGAGCCGGGAGACGGCGGAGTAGAAGCGGATGGTGTCGGTCAGCACCTCGTACCGGTCGGCGTGGGCCTCCTTGAGGGCGGCCTCGAAGGCGCTGGTCTCCATGGGTTCGGGCCAGGTGCCGTACCACTGCTGCCGGTCGACCAGCCGCTGCTTGAGGATGGTCCAGGCGTAGGCGTCGAGCCGGTCCATGTGGAGCATGCGCAACCACTCGTTCATGATCGAGTCGAAGGTGGCGTCCACCGCGTCCTCGGCGGCCGCGTCGGAGCCGAGCTGCAGGTACGCGAATCGCATGTACGAGGGCCGCCGGTTGGCGTGGAAGGCCCAGTACGACAGGCGCGCCGTCGGGTCCCACTGGCTCATGGGCGTCGGCCGCCGCCGTCGGCTGGGCAGTCCCACGGCCCCGCCGGACTCCTCTGGTCCGCCATCGCTCACCGTTCCCACCTCACCTCGTCCCCTGTGCGCGGCCAGCCTGGCAGCGCTGGCGCCTCCGGGGGGCGCGGAAGAGAGACGTCGGAGGATTACGTTCGGCGATGACCGGCCGGCGACCGACTTCGATCACGCGCGGGCCCAGTCCGCGCGTACGCATATGCCGGTGCCATGCCGGTGCCGTGCCGGTGTCATGCAGGTGTCATGCCGGTGCCGTGCCGGCCCGCCGTGCACCGGCGCACGCCCGGGTGAACCGGTCAGGATGACGGACCCCGCGCGCCCGCCCGACCGAACCGCGGACACCGGTCCGTGGTGATCCGCTCCGGCTGTAGCATGGGGCCCTTGCGAGGGCCGTGACGGAGAGGTCACGTCCCTCGCTTTTGCGTTACGCCCACCCCAGAGAAATGCGGCGCGTGGCCTTTCGGCGGTTCGATACGATGAACCGCATCACAATCCGTCACGGCACGTTGTCACCGCAAAGACGAAATGGAGCATCCGAGGATGGCTCGACACCTGATCACCAGCGCGCTTCCCTACATCAACGGGATCAAGCACCTGGGCAACATGGTCGGGTCGATGCTTCCGGCGGATGTGTACTCCCGGTACCTCCGCCAGCGCGGCCACGACGTCCTGTACATCTGCGCCACCGACGAGCACGGCACCCCCGCCGAGCTCGCCGCGAAGGAGGCCGGCCTCTCGGTCGCCGAGTTCTGCGCGCAGGCCCACGACGCCCAGAAGGCGGTCTACGACGGCTTCGAGCTGTCCTTCGACTACTTCGGCCGCAGCTCCTCGCAGCAGAACGCCGAGATCACCCAGCACTTCGCGCGGCGGCTCCAGGAGAACGGGTTCATCGAGGAGCGCGCGATCCGGCAGGTCTACTCGCCGGTCGACGGCCGCTTCCTGCCGGACCGCTACGTCGAGGGCACCTGCCCGCACTGCGGCTACGACAAGGCCCGCGGCGACCAGTGCGAGAACTGCACCCGCGTCCTGGACCCCACGGACCTGATCGAGCCCCGTTCGGCGATCTCCGGCTCCACCGAGCTGGAGGTCCGCGAGACCAAGCACCTCTTCCTCCTCCAGTCCAAGCTCCAGCACGAGGTCGAGGCCTGGGTCGCCGAGCACGAGGAGGAGTGGCCGCAGCTGGCGTCCTCCATCGCCCGCAAGTGGCTGACCGAGGGCCTGCACGACCGCGCCATCACCCGCGACCTGGACTGGGGCGTGCCGGTACCGGCCGACACCTGGCCCGAACTGGCCGCCGAGGGCAAGGTCTTCTACGTCTGGTTCGACGCGCCGATCGAGTACATCGCCTCCACCAAGGAGTGGGCGGACGCCGACCCGGCCGGCCGCGACTACAAGTCCTGGTGGTACGAGGCCGCGGACGTGCGCTACACCCAGTTCATGGCCAAGGACAACGTCCCGTTCCACACGGTGATGTTCCCGGCCACCGAGCTGGGCACCCGCGAGCCGTGGAAGAAGGTCGACTACGTCAAGGCCTTCAACTGGCTGACGTACTACGGCGGCAAGTTCTCCACCTCGCAGAAGCGCGGCGTCTTCACCGACCAGGCGCTGGAGACCCTCCCGGCCGACTTCTGGCGCTACTTCCTCATCGCGAACGCGCCCGAGTCCGACGACTCGTCGTTCACGTGGGAGCACTTCGCCGCCACGGTCAACAAGGACCTCGGCGGCACCCTCGGCAACTTCGTCAACCGGGTGCTGACCTTCTCCCGCAAGAAGTTCGGCGACGAGGTCCCCGCCGGCCGCGACGCGGGCGAGGCCGAGGCCAAGCTGGGCGAGCAGATCGCCGAGCTGCTGGCCGAGTACGAGGGCCACATGGACTCCCTCCAGTACCGCAAGGCCGCGGCCGCGCTGCGCGCCCTGTGGTCGGCCGGCAACGCCTACCTCGACGAGAAGGCCCCCTGGCTGGAGGTCAAGACCGACCTGGACGGCGCCGCGCTCACCCTGCGCACCGCCATGAACCTGATCCACCTCTACTCGGTGGTCTCCGAGCCGCTCATCCCGGCCTCGGCGCGCACCATGCGCTCCGCGTTCGCGCTCGCCGACGACACGGCGGCGTGGGTCACCCCGGAGCAGGCCGCGTCGCTCGACGCGGTCCCGGCGGGAACGCCGTTCACCGTGCCGCCGGTCCTCTTCGCGAGGATCACCGAGGAGGACCTGGAGTCCTACCGCGAGTGCTTCGGCGGTACCGAGGCAGGCTGACCTCCGCTCGAGGTTTGGGGGGGGGCCGGGGGGGGGGGGCGCCGCCGGCGGGGGCGGGGGGGGGGCGCCCCCCGCCGGGGGCGCCGCCCCCCC
>NZ_JBHYVA010000799.1:0-3596 GCF_042750055.1 Streptomyces sp. NPDC059456 | reverse complement strand
CAGACCCCGCCCCCCCCTCCCCGGGGCTATGGGCGCGCCCGACCCGTACGCCGGCGCCGGCGGCCGGCTCTACCGCACCGGCGACCTGGTCCGCCGGCTGCCGTCGGGGGAACTGGAGTTCCTCGGCCGCACCGACGACCAGGTCAAGATCCGCGGCTTCCGCATCGAACCGGCCGAGATCGAGGCCGTCCTGGAACAGCACCCGGACGTCCACGGCGCGGCCGTCCTGGTCCGGGAACTGCGCGGCGAGCGCGCCCTCGTCGGCTACGCGGCCGGCCGGGGACCCGACTCCGAGGCGCTGGCCGCCTGGTGCCGGACCCTGCTGCCCGGCTACATGGTGCCCGCCGCGTTCGTCCTGCTCGACGCCCTGCCCCGGACCGTACAGGGCAAGGTCGACACCGCCGCCCTGCCCGACCCCGCCCTGCCCGAACCGGTGGCGTCCGTGGCGCCGCGCACCCCCACCGAGGTGGTGACGGCCCAGATCTGGGCCGAGGTCCTCGGCCTTCCCGAGGTGGGGATCCGCGAGGACTTCTTCGCCCTCGGCGGCCACTCCCTGCGCGCCGTGGCGGCCGCGTCCCGGCTGCGCACCGCGTTCGACTGCCCGATCCAGGTGCGCGACCTGTTCGACCACCCGACGGTCGAACTGCTCGCCGTCGAAGTGGAACGGCAGCTCGTCGAGCAGATCTCCGCGATGAGCGACGACGAGATCGACCTGTCCCTCACCTCCGACTTCTGATCGCCCAGGAGCGATCCCAGCCTCTGATTGGACGGCACTCGCCATGACCACTGCACAGGTCGAAACCTCCGCCACCGCCACCGCCACCCTGTCCACGGCCGCGGCCGCGGCCGCCGCACCCGCCGGCACGCCCGCCACCACACCCGCCACGGACGCCGCCGCGGCCCCCGGTGCCCCGGCCGGTCTCTCCCCGGCCGCCCGCCGGCTCCTCGAAATGCGGCTGCGCGGCAAGACCGCCGCCGCGGCGGCGCCCGCGGGCATCCCCCGCCTCGACCCGCGCCCCGCGCAGTCCCCGCTGTCCGCCGCACAGCAGCGCCTGTACTTCCTCGACCAGCTCGACCCCGGGGGCGTCGAGTACCTGATGCCCGCGGCCTGGCGGTTCACCGGCCCGCTGGACGCGGCCGCGCTGAGCGCCGCGACCGGGGACCTCGTCGCCCGCCACGAGCAGCTGCGGGTGGTCTTCTCCCACGAGGACGGCGTGCCCGCCCAGCGGGTGCTCCCCGCCTCCGACGCGGCCGGCCTCGACGTGGTCGACCTGCCGCCCGCGGTCCGCGAAGGCGGCCCCGCGGCGCTCGCCGCAGCCGTACGGGAGGTGGCGCTGCGCCCCTTCGACCTGGCCGCGGCGCCCCCGTTCCGGGCCACCCTGCTGCGGATCGCCGACGACGACCACGTACTGGTGCTGGCCATGCACCACATCGTCTCGGACGGCTGGTCCCTGGACATCCTGACGGGCGACCTGAGCGCCTGCTACCGCGCCAGAAGCGGCGGCCGGCTCCCGCAGCTCGCGGCGCCACCGGTCGAGTACACCGACTACGCGCACTGGCAGCGCGGGGCCGACGAGAGCGCGCAGCTGGACTACTGGCGCACCGCCCTGTCCGGCCTGACCCCGCTCGAACTGCCCACCGACCACCCGCGGCCCGCCGTCCGCACCTTCGCCGGCGCCGTGCACACCGTCGAGCTCCCCGCCCCGCTGACGGCGGCCCTGGCCGAGCTCGGCCGGCGGACCGACACCACCTCGTACATGACGCTGATGGCGGCGTTCCAGGCGGCGCTGGCCTTCCACAGCGGCCAGGACGACATCGCGATCGGCACCGTCGTCGCCAACCGCGAGCGCCCGGAGATCGAGCAGCTGGTCGGCTTCTTCGTGAACACCCTGGTCATCCGCACCAATCTGGGCGGCGACCCGACCTCGGCGCAGCTGCTGGCCCGTACCCGGGACAGCGTCCTGGGCGCCCTCTCCCACCAGGGCCTGCCCTTCGAGCGGGTCGTCGACGAGCTGAGCCCCGAGCGGGACCTGTCGCGCAATCCGCTGTTCCAGGTGCTGTTCTCCCACTCCGCCGCCGCGCGGCAGGGGACGTACGCCCTCGGCGGGGCGACGGGCACGGCCTTCCCCATCGACCTGACCACCGCGAAGTTCGACCTGACGCTCGACGTCGGCGAGGACGCGGACGGCACCCGGCTCCGCTTCGTCTACCGCCCCGACCTGTTCGAGGCCGCTTCGGTGGCCCGGCTCGCCGAGCACACCGTCGCGGTGCTGCGGGCGTTCACCGAGGCGCCGGACGTCCCGCTCGGCATGGCCGACCTGCTCACCGGCGAGGAGCGGGCCGCGCTGCTCGGCCCCTGGGGCCCGGCGAACCGCCCGGCGGCGGACGCGGTGCCCGGGGCGGCCCCGCGGCCGGCCCTGGAGCGCCTGGCCGAGCGGATGCGGCTGGCCCCCACCGCGGTGGCCGTCTCCGGCGGCGGCCGCAGCCTGACGTACGCCGAACTCGACGCGGCCTCACGGGCCCTGGCCCGGCGGCTGCGGGCCGCGGGCATCGGCCCGGAGTCCCTGGTGGGCGTCTGCCTGGGCCGCTCCGTCGACCTGGCCGTGGCGCTGCTCGGCGTCTGGCGGGCCGGCGCGGCGTACCTGCCGCTGGACCCCGCCCACCCGCGGGCCCGGCGGGAGTTCACGGTCGGTGACGCCGGGGTGGAGTGGGTGGTCGCCGACGGCGTCGGCCGGGCCGCCGTGGAGGGGCTGCCGGTCGGCGTGATCCCGCTCTCCGCCGCCGACGACGAGGGCGCCGCCGGCGCCACCGGCGCCGCGGCCGCGGACCCGCTCGCGGAGGCGGCCCCCGGCCCGGACACCCTCGCCTACGTCATCTACACCTCGGGGTCGACCGGGCAGCCCAAGGGCGTCGAGATCACCCACGGCAACCTCGCCTGGCTGCTCGGCGCCGCCGACCGGCACTTCGACTTCGGTGCCGACGACGTGTGGACGCTCCTGCACTCCCCCGCGTTCGACTTCTCCGTCTGGGAACTGTGGGCCCCGCTGACCTCCGGCGGGCGGGTGGTGGTGCTGACCGAGGACGAGGTCCGCGACCCCGCCGCCGTGCACGCCGTCCTGCGCGACGAGCGCGTCACCGTGCTCAGCCAGACCCCGGCCGCGTTCAAGGGGCTCCGGGCCCATCTGGCCCAGCAGGGGGCGGAGTTCGGCGACCTCGCACTGCGCACGGTGGTCTTCGGCGGTGACGCCTTCGACGCCCGCGACTACCGCGACTGGTTCGCCGTCCCCGAGGACGCGCGGCCCGCTCTGGTGAACATGTACGGGATCACCGAGACCACCGTGCACGTCACGTACCGGCTGATCACCGAGGCGGACACGGTGAGCGCCGTGTACTCGCCGATCGGCCGCCCGCTGGCCGGCCAGCACGGCTACGTCCTGGACCGGGCGGGCCGGCTGGTGCCGCACGGCACGGTGGGCGAGCTGTACGTGGCCGGCGGGGGCGGGGGGGCCGGGGAGAGCCACCAGCACGCGCGGGACGGCCAAAGGGTCACCCGCGGACCCCACCGGCCCGCCGGGGGGGGCCACTATCGCGCGCGG
>NZ_JBHYVA010000798.1:0-3596 GCF_042750055.1 Streptomyces sp. NPDC059456 | reverse complement strand
GGCCCCTGGGCGGGGCGCAGCAGCAGCGACAGCACCACCGCGGACACCAGGACCGAGCCGATCAGCGTCGCGGTCAGCGTGTTGTGCCCGGGGCCGAGCGCGAACTGCGTCAGGTACGCCCCGAACAGCGCTCCCAGCACCCCGCTGACCAGCACCACTCTCGGAGACGGCAGCCGCGTGGCCAGCACTCGCACGGCCACTCCGGCAAGGGCGAGGCCCAGGAGGGCAGAGCCGAGCACTTCCATCAGCAGCATGTGGGCCTCCCGCAGGTCAGGGGCAAACCGGTTCACTGCGGTCCTACCCGAAGCGGAAGAAAGGGAAACGGCCCGGTGGGGTCAACCACCGGGCCGTTCCGTCCCGTTCTCGTACGCCGGTCCCGCTGCGCTCCGACGGCGTCAGAGCGCGCCGAAACCGACCTTGCGCACGCTCGGCTCGCCCAGGTCGACGTACGACAGGCGGTCGGCCGGCACCAGGACCTTGCGGCCCTTGTTGTCGGTGAGGCTCAGCAGCGGCTCCGAACCGGTCAGCGCGGCGGTGACGATGCGCTCCAGCTCCTCGGCGCTCAAGTCGCTCTCCAGCACGATCTCCCGGGGTGCGTGCTGCACGCCGATCTTGACCTCCACGGCTTTGTCCCTCCGATGGTCGGTTGTGCGCGATCAGCCGCGCCGTACCCGGACCACATTAGCCCGGAGAGGGGACGCGGATGCGGCGCTCCGGACACGCTCGCAGCGAACAGCGGCCGGTCAGGCGCCGCGGGTCGCCGCCGGCCCGCGCGCGCTCAGGCCTGGGCGGCCTGCCCGCCCTCCGTGCCGTGCAGCGGGAAACCGGCGATGCCGCGCCAGGCCAGCGAGGTCAGCAGGCCCACCGCGGTGTCACGGGCGACGGGGCTCTCGCTGGAGAGCCAGTACCGGGCCACGACCTGCGAGACGCCGCCCAGGCCCACGGCGAGCAGCATCGACTCGTCCTTGGACAGGCCGGTGTCCTCGGCGATGACGTCGGAGATGGCCTCGGCGCACTGGAGCGAGACCCGGTCGACGCGCTCGCGCACCGCGGGCTCGTTGGTCAGGTCGGACTCGAAGACCAGCCGGAACGCGCCGCCCTCGTCCTCCACGTACGCGAAGTAGGCGTCCATGGTCGCGGCCACGCGCAGCTTGTTGTCCGTCGTCGACGCGAGGGCCGTGCGCACGGCGAGGAGCAGGGCCTCGCAGTGCTGGTCCAGCAGCGCCAGGTAGAGGTCGAGCTTGCCCGGGAAGTGCTGGTAGAGCACGGGCTTGCTGACGCCGGCACGCTCGGCGATGTCGTCCATCGCCGCCGCGTGGTACCCCTGCGCGACGAAAACCTCCTGGGCCGCACCCAGGAGCTGGTTGCGCCGGGCTCGGCGCGGCAGACGCGTGCCCCGGGGACGCGCTGCCTCCGTCTGCTCGATGGCTGTCACGCCGCCTCCCACTTTCTCTAAGAACACAGTGCGCTCTGCGCCGCGCCCGCCATCGTACTTTTCGGTAACCGAATCTGGAGGGTCGAAGCCGAGTTTTCTCGCTGTGCGGACCGCCCGGAGGCGCTGGTCAGCGGTGCCCGGTCGGCGTACCGGGCAGTAGCCGGAGCTGGGGGGATGCCTGCCGGGCCGCCGGGCCCGGGGGAAGTCAGCGGTAGTCGTCCTCGTCCAGGGTCACCACCCGCGCCTGCTCGACGGCGTCGCCGTCCGCGGCCTCGTCGCGGTCCACCCCGGTGACCCGGTCGTCGTCGTCGGGCTGCAACTCGGCCAGCTGTTCCGCCGCATCGGCCTCGGGCGCCTCGGCGTCGAGGGACTCCCGGAAGCGCTCCTGGAAGGTGTCCGGCTCTGCGGGGTCGACGGTCATGTGGCTCCCCTTCTTCCCTCTCCCCTCGCGGGTGTGCCTCACCTACGAGCCTAGGAGGATCGCGGATACCCCGCTATGCGGATCCCCATGCCTCTGTGATGCCGAACACAAGAGTCCGGACGTGATCGTCTCGTAACATTGGCCGCATGTCTTCGACCGAGCTGCCGGGTGTGCGATCCGCATCCGAGGCGTCCTCCCAGGTGGGAGCCGTCCACGTCGCCGAGGGGGAGCAGCTGCGCACGGCGGTGCTGCCCGGACTGGAGCTCGCCGTCCGGTCCCGGCCCCCGGTGCGGACGGACCTGCCCCCCGCACTGTTCGTCCACGGACTCGGCGGTTCGTCGACGAACTGGTCGGACCTCATGGTGCAGCTGGAGGACACCGTCGACGGCGAGGCCGTCGACCTGCCCGGCTTCGGATGGTCCCCGCCGCCCGCCGACCGGGACTACTCGGTCACGGCACTGGCCCGTGCGGTCATCCGCCACCTCGACGCCGCCGACCGCGGTCCCGTGCACCTCTTCGGGAACTCCCTCGGCGGCGCCGTCTCCACCCGCGTCGCGGCCGTCCGCCCCGACCTGGTGCGCACGCTCACGCTGATCTCGCCCGCACTGCCCGAGCTGCGCGTGCAGAAGTCGGCCGTCCCGACCGCCCTGCTCGCCGTACCCGGGATGGCCGCCCTGTTCCTGCGGCTGACCCGCGGGCTGACCGCCGAGGCGCGCACCCGCGGGGTGACGCAGCTCTGTTACGGGGACCCCTCCCGGGTGACACCGGAGGGCTTCGCGCACGCCGTCGCCGAGATGGAACGGCGGATGGCCCTGCCGTACTTCTGGGAAGCGATGACCCGCTCCTCGCGCGGCATCGTCGACGCGTACACCCTCGGCGGGCAACACGGGCTGTGGCGCCAGGCGCAGCGGGTCCTCGCCCCGACACTGCTCGTCTACGGTGGCCGGGACCAACTGGTCTCGTACCGTATGGCGCGCAAGGCGGCGGCGGCCTTCCGGGGTTCGCGGCTGCTGAGCCTGCCCGAGGCCGGGCACGTGGCGATGATGGAGTACCCCGAGGTCGTGGCCGGTGCCTTCCGGGACCTCTTGCACGACACCGCCCGGGACACCCCGGACGCCCAGGACGTCCGAGATCAGGACGTGCGAGATTCCGACGACGACGGCAGAGGCTGAGGACCGTGGGACGACATAGTCGCAAGGGGCCCGCTCCGGCCCCCGCCCCTGTCAGTCCGGCGCCGGCGGCGGAGCCCGCAGCGCCGTTCCCGTACGAGGAGCGCCTTCCGTACGCGGAACACCTCCCGTACGAGGAGCCCCGACCGTACGGAGAGCCGCCCGCGTACGGGGAGCGTGCCCCCCATCCGGAGCAGCGCCCGCAGCAGGAGCGCCGCCCGCAGCAGGAGCAGCGCCCACAGCCGGAGCAGCGCCCGCACCGGGAGCAGCCCCCGCGACAGGAGCACCGCCCGTACGACGAGCAGCGCGGGTACGAGCAGCAGCAGCCGCCGCGCGGCGGCCACCCCGAGCAGCGCGAGCCCGGCGGCGCCTGGGGCGCGGGGCCCGGCGCGGTCTACGGGGACTGGCACGGCGTCCCGCGGGCGGGCCGGTCCCCCCACAGGGCGTCGGCCGCCGCCGTCCTGGACACCGACACCCCCGCCTTCGGCACCCCTGCGGTCGGCTTCCCGCAGGTGACCATCCCGCAGCCCGCGGCCGACCCCCTCACCTCCACCGGCTCGCACCGCCGGGT
>NZ_JBHYVA010000797.1:0-3601 GCF_042750055.1 Streptomyces sp. NPDC059456 | reverse complement strand
TCACATATACGTCGGGAGCGTCATATGTTTATAACAGACAGGTCGCGGGGTTCGGGGTCGCCGACGGCGGCGGGGCCACCGCCGCCGCCGCGGTCCCGGTGACCTTGCCGTCGGGCCCGATGAAGACCGGGCTGCCGCCCGGGACCAGGCCCAGCTCGTGGGCCCGCCGCTGCAGGGCGTCCGGGGCCGAGTAGCCGTCGACGTCCCGCTGCAGCGCCTGTTCCTCGTCCGTGAGCGCGGTGGTCTCCCTCTTCAGCTTGCTCAGCTGGAAGGAGCCCTGGTTGAGCGCCGAGTTCAGCAGCAGCAGGCTGATCAGCCCGCCGGCCAGCAGCGCCACCACCAGCAGGACGAACGGCGTCCGCGCCGCCTGCCCCGAGGGGCCGCCGCGCAGCCGCCCCAGTCCCCCGGCTCTGCTCACAGCCGCGCCTCCCGGATGCGCTCGACCCCGCGGAAGCGGGCCGGGGCGGCCCGCCGGTTCTCGGCGATCTCCTCCTCCGTGGGCAGCTCCGCGCCACGGGTGAGCAGCTTCAGCTTGGGCTGGTACTTCTCCGGCACCACCGGCAGCCCGGGCGGGGCCGTGGACGTCGCCCCCGCCGCGAAGACCTGCTTGACGAGCCGGTCCTCCAGCGAGTGGTAGGAGAGCACCGCGATCCGGCCGCCCACCGCGATCCGCTCCACGGCGGCCGGGACGGCCCGCTCCAGGACGGACAGTTCGCCGTTGACCTCGATGCGCAGGGCCTGGAAGGTCCGCTTGGCCGGGTTGCCGCCCGTCCGCTTGGCCGCCTGCGGCAGCGCGTCGCGGATCAGTTCGACCAGCCGCGCGCTGTTCGTGAACGGTTCCCTGTCCCGCTCGCGGACGATCGCCGAGACGATCCGCTTGGCCTGCTTCTCCTCGCCGTACTGGCGCAGGATCCGTACGAGCTCGCCCGGCGGGTAGGTGTTGAGCACCTCGGCGGCGCTCATCCCGGTCGTCTGGTCCATCCTCATGTCCAGCGGGGCGTCCTGCGCGTACGCGAACCCGCGGTCCGCCTCGTCGAGCTGCATGGACGAGACGCCGAGGTCGAAGAGGACACCCTGGACGGTGGGGGTGCCGAGCCGGTCGAGCACGTCGGGCAGCTCGTCGTAGACGGCGTGGACGAGGGTGGCGCGGTCACCGAAGGGCGCGAGCCGCTCGCCGGAGAGCCGCAGGGCCTCCTTGTCGCGGTCGAGGCCGATCAGGTGTGCCTCGGGGAACCGGGTCAGCAGGGCCTCGCTGTGGCCGCCGAGGCCGAGGGTGCAGTCGACGACGACGGCCCCGGGCCTCTCCAGCGCCGGGGCCAACAGGTCCAGGCACCGCTGGAGCATCACCGGGACATGTCGGGACTCGCTAGTCAAAGCGCCCTCTCAGATAACGGCGCGGCAGGCATACGCCGCGCCGCGCACGCGGAGTGTTACCAGGGGGCCGGGCGGCCGGTCAGGGCCGGGCTCCGGCCGGTTCGCGTCACTCTAGTGCAACGGTCGCCGCGGTCAACGAACCGCCCCGCGCGGCGTGCGCGCCCGCTCGTACGGAACCCGCAAAAGCCCCGAATCACCCGAATGGCCGCGCCCTACCCACCCCTGTGGGTTAGCTCACAACAAGGTCGGTTGACGTTCTTTGTCCACCCTCACTCCATGCCTTTACCAGCGGTGACCACTAACGTCGTAGGCATGACGACTTCCGCATCCCTGCCCGCAGAGTCCACCCCCCAGGCGTCCGGCAGCGGCTCCGTCACGGACCGGCTCGTCGCGGCCAACGGACGGTACGCCGCCCAGTTCCGGGATCCCGGCATGGACGCCCGGCCGGTCCTGCAGGTGGCCGTGGTGGCCTGTATGGACGCCCGTCTCGACCTGCACAAGGCCCTCGGTCTCGAACTCGGCGACTGCCACACCATCCGCAACGCGGGCGGCGTGGTCACCGACGACACCATCCGGTCGCTCACGATCAGCCAGCGCGCCCTCGGCACCCGCACGGTGATACTGATCCACCACACCGGATGCGGCCTCGAAAGCCTGACCGAGGACTTCCGGCACGAGCTGGAGGACGAGGTCGGCCAGCGCCCCGCATGGGCCGTGGAGGCCTTCCGCGACGTGGACCAGGACGTCCGCCAGTCCATGCAGCGGGTGCGGACGAACCCCTTCCTGCCCCACCGCGACGATGTGCGAGGCTTCGTCTTCGACGTGCACACCGGACTCCTGAGGGAGATCGATCCCGCCTCGTGAGTGACACAAGGCCTGGGCGCCGTCAAGAATGCGGGAAGACGTCGCCCGGAAAACCCTCCGGGCCGGCGTCCGTGTCGGGGTGGGCCGGAGTGCGCTGAGGGCGTCGGCCCTGCGGAAAGGGCCGAGGAGAACCAGGTGACGACGTATGACGACCGAGCGAGCCTCGCGGATCTGACGAGCACGGCCGAGCGGGTGCGCCGCTCGGTCGAGAGCGTGATCGAGGGCAAGCCCGAGGTCGTACGCATCGCGCTGACCGTGCTGCTCGCCGAGGGGCACCTGCTGATCGAGGACGTCCCCGGCGTCGGCAAGACGATGCTCGCCAAGACGCTCGCGAAGTCCATCGACTGCTCCGTGCAGCGCATCCAGTTCACGCCGGACCTGCTGCCCTCGGACATCACCGGCGTCAGCATCTACGACCAGCAGCGCCGCGAGTTCGAGTTCAAGCCGGGCGCGATCTTCGCGCAGATCGTCATCGGCGACGAGATCAACCGCGCCTCGCCCAAGACCCAGTCCGCGCTGCTGGAGTCGATGGAGGAGCGCCAGGTCACCATCGACGGCACGACCTACACGCTGCCCAGCCCGTTCATGGTCGTGGCCACCCAGAACCCGGTGGAGATGGAGGGCACCTACCCCCTCCCCGAGGCCCAGCGCGACCGCTTCATGGCCCGCGTCTCCGTCGGCTACCCGAGCCCCGACGCCGAGCTCCAGATGCTCGACGTGCACGGCGGGATCTCCCCGCTCGACGACCTCCAGGCCGTCGCGCACGCCCACGACATCGTCAAGCTGATAGAGGCCGTCCGCGAGGTGTACGTCGCCGAGCCCGTCCGCCGCTACGTCGTCGACCTGGTCTCCGCCACCCGCAGCCACCCCGACCTGCGCCTGGGCGCCTCGCCCCGCGCCACCCTCCACCTGCTGCGCGCCGTGAAGGCCTCCGCCGCCCTGTCCGGCCGCGACTACGTGCTGCCCGACGACGTGCAGGCGCTGGCCGCCCCCGTCCTCGCGCACCGGCTGCTGCCCACCACTCAGGCCCAGCTGAACCGGCGCACCGCCGAGCAGGTCGTCCACGACATCCTCCAGCGCACCCCCGTCCCCGCCGCGCAGGTGCGCGGCGAGATGCCGCCCGGCGCGGGCATCCGGGGCTTCTGATGAGCGCCGGTGCCCCGCGCGGCGCCGGCGGCGAGGGCCGGGGCTCCGGCGGCCTGCGCGCCTCGCTGGCGGGGCTGACCACCCGTGGCCGGTCCTTCCTGGCCGCCGGAGTCGCCGCCGCCCTGTGCGCGTACGTGCTCGGCCAGGGCGAACTGCTCCGGGTCGGGCTGCTGCTCGCCGTCCTGCCGCTGGTCTGCGTCCTCGCCCTGCACCGCAC
>NZ_JBHYVA010000796.1:0-3606 GCF_042750055.1 Streptomyces sp. NPDC059456 | reverse complement strand
GCGGGAGCCACCTCGCGCAGGTGCCGGCGCAGCGCCGGATACCCGTCGAAGCCGAGCGCCACCGCGAAACGGGTCACGGACGGCTGGCTGACCCCGGCCAGCTCGGCGAGTTCCACGCTCGACAGGAACGGCACGTCCGCCGCCCCGCGCACCATGCAGTGGGCGATCCGTCGCTGGGTGGGCGTCAGCCGGTGCCCCTCGAACAGCTTCTGCAGCCGCGCTGCCGGGCTGTCGCTCATCCCGACCCCTCCGTCCCCGTCGTTATTCAGTCACGGAGCACTTTGCATGCGGTTATGCAGCACGGCAAGCGGCGGACCGCTCCGCGAGACGGCCCGCGGGCCGCAAACCGGTGCGCGGGCTGGCGGATACGGGGGCTATCCCCCGTGCCCGGGCCGCCCCCCGTTCCTACGCTGGGCGCATGGAGTCCCAGGAGCTGAAGAAGGAACTCGACGCGACGTTGGACGCCCGGCGGGAGCTGGGGCCGGAGTACGAGACCGCCCTCGTGGACTCCTTCGTCGAGAAGGTCGACACCCAGGTCCGGCGCCGGCTGGCCGAGGAACGCCTGGACGCCGCCCGCGGCGGCCGGGGCGGCGGGCCGTCACCGCTGGAGGGCGGCTTCGGCGAACGCTTCGGCTTCGCCATCGTCTCGCTGGTCCTGGCGATCCCGCTGTCGGCCATCGGCGCCACGCAGGCGGGGTTCGGCGGCCTGCTGGTCGCCTGGGCGGGCGTCCTCGGCGTGAACTTCGTCCACGCGTCCAAGCACCTGCGCCTGCGCCGGGGCGAGCGGGCCGGGTAGGCCCGCCGGGAGACCGCGGAAAGCTGTGCGCGGGGACCGCCGCACCCTCGGAAAGCCCGAGGGGCGGGACGACGGCGGTCCCCGCGAGGGACACGGGCCGGGTCAGGGCCGGCCGCGTCCAGGGCGTTCACGCGGTCCGGGAGCCGCTCCGGAAGTACGCCAACGCCGTTCGGTGGTGCCGGCCCGGAGGGTGTGCCCCCTGGCCGACAACCACCACTGTGCCGGAGCCGTGTTAAGCCGGTGCTGCCGTCACATGACGGGCCCGTACCTTTTGTGCGACGGACCGACTCGGCGTCACCACGGCACCGGCAGCGGCTACTTCGAGCCCTTGGCGAGGAACGCCAGCAGGTCCTGACGGCTCACCACACCGGTCGGCTTGCCCTCGACCAGCACGATCGCCGCGTCCGCCTCGCCCAGCACGGCCATCAGCTCGGAGACCGGCTCGCCCGAGCCGACCTGCGGCAGCGGCCGGCTCATGTGCTTCTCCAGCGGGTCGGACAGCGAGGCCTGCTTGGCGAACAGAGCCGACAGCAGCTCCTTCTCCACGACCGAGCCGATGACCTCCGCGGCCATCACGTCCGGGTGGCCGGCGCCGGGCTTGACGATCGGCATCTGCGAGACGCCGTACTCGCGCAGCACCTCGATGGCCTCGCCCACGGTCTCCTCGGGGTGCATGTGGACCAGGGACGGCATGGCGCCCTCCTTGTCCGCGAGCACGTCGCCGATGCGCGCCGCGGGGCCCGCCTCCTCGAGGAAGCCGTGACCGGCCATCCACTCGTCGCTGAAGATCTTGCTCAGGTAGCCGCGGCCGCTGTCCGGCAGCAGGACGACGACCACGTCGTCCGGGCCGAGGCCCTCGGCGGCCTTCAGCGCCGCGACGACCGCCATGCCGCAGGAGCCGCCGACGAGCAGGCCCTCCTCCTTGGCGAGGCGGCGGGTCATCTGGAAGGAGTCCTTGTCGGACACCGCGATGATCTCGTCGGTGACGTTCGGGTCGTAGGCGGTCGGCCAGAAGTCCTCGCCGACGCCCTCGACGAGGTACGGGCGGCCCGAGCCGCCGGAGTAGACCGAACCCTCCGGGTCGGCGCCGATGACCTTGACCTTGCCGCCGGACACCTCCTTGAGGTAGTTGCCCGTACCCGAAATCGTGCCGCCGGTGCCGACGCCGGCGACGAAGTGGGTGATCTTCCCGTCCGTCTGGTCCCACAGCTCGGGACCGGTGGTCTCGTAGTGCGAACGGGGGTTGTTCGGGTTGCTGTACTGGTCGGGCTTCCAGGCGCCGGGCTCGCGCGCGAGGCGGTCGGAGACGTTGTAGTACGAGTCCGGGTGCTCCGGGTCGACGGCGGTCGGGCAGACCACGACCTCGGCTCCGTACGCGCGCATCACGTTGATCTTGTCCATGGACACCTTGTCAGGGCAGACGAAGATGCACTTGTAGCCCTTCTGCTGGGCCACGATGGCGAGTCCTACACCGGTGTTGCCACTGGTCGGCTCCACGATGGTGCCACCGGGCTTGAGGGCTCCGCTCTGCTCGGCGGCCTCGATCATCCGGACGGCGATCCGGTCCTTCACGGATCCACCGGGATTGAAGTACTCGACCTTGGCAAGGACGGTGGCCTGCAGGCCTTCGGTCACACGGTTGAGCTTCACCAGCGGGGTGTTGCCGACGAGGCTGATCATCGAGTCGTGGAATTGCACCATGTTCTCCAGGGAGGGGACTCCACGGGTTCTCCGGGAGGTCCGGCCAGACTATGCGGAAAGGGATTGGCCGACCGGCACTACGGGGCAGGTAGGTCAACGAGGCCAGGCAGGGAAGCGAGGTGGCGCGAGGGGTGTCCAGGGCGAGGACGGCCCGCCGGATCGCGGCGGGCGCGGCGTACGGCGGAGGCGGGCTCGGGCTGGTCGGGGTCGCCGCCGTGGGGCTGGTGCTGGCCGAGGTCCAGTTCGCGAAGCGGACGGTGGGCACCGGGCTCGGGGCTCCGCCGCGGGCCGACGGGCTGTACGGGAGCGAGTTCGCCGGACCCGCGGGCTCGGGGCCGGAGCGGCTGCGGCTCGGCATGATGGGCGACTCCACCGCCGCCGGACTCGGCGTGCGCCGGGCCAGACAGACCCCCGCCGCGCTGCTGGCCTCGGGGCTGGCCGCGGTGGCCGAGCGGCCGGTGGAGCTGCGCAACGTGGCCGTCTCCGGGGCCATGTCCGACGACCTCGACCGGCAGGCCGGGCTGCTCCTGGACGGGGAGCTGCCGCCGCCGGACGTGTGCGTGATCATGATCGGCGCGAACGACGTGACCCGGCGCATGCCGCCGACCCAGTCGGTGCGCCACCTCACCTCGGCCGTACGCCGGCTGCGGCTCGCCGGGACCGAGGTGGTGGTCGGGACCTGCCCCGACCTGGGCACCATCGAGCCGGTGTACCAGCCGCTGCGGTGGCTGGCCCGCCGGGTGTCGCGCCAGCTGGCCGCCGCCCAGACGATAGGGGTCGTCGCGCTGGGCGCCCGTACGGTCTCCATGGGGGACCTGCTGGGCCCCGAATTCGCCGCCAACCCGCGCGAGATGTTCGGCCCGGACTCGTACCACCCCTCGGCGGAGGGGTACGCGACCGCCGCCATGGCCGTGCTGCCGACCCTGTGCGCGACGCTGGCGCTGTGGCCGGAGTCCGACCGGCTGGAGGTGGCGCGGCACGAGGACATGCTCCCGGTGGCCAAGGCCGCGTCGGCCGCCGCCGGGCAGGCGGGCACCGAGGTCACGCCGGCGCGGGGGCCGTGGGCCCTGCTGAAGCACCGGCGGCGCCGGCGGGTCCCGGCCGAGGAC
>NZ_JBHYVA010000795.1:0-3607 GCF_042750055.1 Streptomyces sp. NPDC059456 | reverse complement strand
CCCGGGGGGTGGGGTTACCGGACACTGCCCCCGCGGCAGTCAACGGCCCGCCGGGCGCCCGCGCGGGGTGGACACGGGGCGGGGGGTGTGGCGGGGGTCGCGGCTGCGACCCCCGCTCTCGTCTGCCGGCACCGCTCTGCAGCCCCCCGCAGGGGTGACTACTGCCCTTGCACTCGCGTGGGCGACTTAAGAGCACCTGGCCCTCCGGTTCGGTGCGGCGGACCTCGCGCACGAAGCGACGCCGTCGGACCGCCCACACGGGGAGCTGCTCGCGGTTCGCCGCGCTCGCCTTGGACTCGCCTTGGGGCTGGTCCACTGCCGGATTTCGGGATATCGAGACGTGGGATCAACAGGCCGCCGCAGTACCGCTCCCGCCCTCTGCGCCGCGCAGCTCACCTGCGTCACCTCCTACGAGCTCGGGCGCCCCATGTCGGAGACGGGCTCCACCGCTCGCGGTGCGGGCTCGAGCGGGGCCCCACCTCATGGCCGTCAACGAGACCGTTATCGCGATGCTCCTCCCCAAGCCCGACCTCCGGCTGCAAGGGCGGCGCCCAGGCCGACACCGTGCTCACCGCGCCGCAGGATGGGATCCCGTTGTTGTTCGTCGAGATCGACAACTGCCACGAGACCGCCGAGGAGATCGCGGCAAAGCTGTTGAAGTACTCCAGGTTCTTCAAGCAGCAGGCCATGGACACCGACGGCAAGGACAAGCCGATGTGGCGCACCCGCTGGATGGCCCGCGTCGCGGAGCGTGGAGAGGTACCGCACCCGCCAGTCCTGTCTTCAACCACATCGGCGCCCGCCCAACCGCACCGTCCCGCGGCTGCAGGAGCTGACCCGGCTGCTGTGGGCGGGCGAGCCGGCCGACGGGTACAGCAGCTACGACCGCAAAATCCCGATCATCGCGACCGGCCTGCGCAACCTGCGCGCCCACAGACCCAACGGTCAGGTCTTCCTGCGCTTCGGCCGCACCCACATGCAGCCCCTCCGAGACGCGATCTGCAACCCCCGCCGGGACGCCGTCCTCGCCCGCCGACACAGCGGATGAAGGCACAACAGGCGGAGTAACAGGAGCAGCTGCGCCGCTCGGCCGAGCAGAAGAAGGCCGAGCGCGAGGCCGTCTGCCCTGCCTGCGCCGGCTGCGGGACGAAGTTCGACAACGACCGCTGAGAGAACACTCAGCTGTCCCTGGAGCTGGGCCACCGGTGGGCTCCGACGCTGTGCGAGGCGTGCGAGGTCAAGACCGTTGCGGCAACGGACCAGGCCGAGCGTGACCGCCTGGAGGCGGAGGCTGCCGAGACCGCCGAGACCGCCGAGACCGCCGAGACCGCCGAGACCGCCGAGACCGCCGAGAAGGCCCGCGGCTGGCGCTTCCGCTTCCGCCCTGGGCAAGCCCCCTGATGCCCAGGGCAAGCCTCCCAGCGACAGTGTGGACAAGTCTAAGAGGTCGGTTTTTAGATGGTTTGCGTCGCCACTGGTACCCCATTTCCTCACTGACGCCTCGTACTTCTTGCTTTCAAGGGCGCCCGCCTGGGCCCGAAAGGTGAGTCAGCGACTCTTGGAATGAATCGAGGACAACGTGGTGCAGCCTGGCCCAGATGTGTGTGCAGCAGCGGGAGTTCCACGACGAGGGGCAAGCGCGG
This sequence comes from Streptomyces sp. NPDC059456, assembly GCF_042750055.1. Lineage (NCBI taxonomy): Bacteria > Bacillati > Actinomycetota > Actinomycetes > Kitasatosporales > Streptomycetaceae > Streptomyces > Streptomyces sp. NPDC059456. The sequence continues at coordinate 1,964 of NZ_JBHYVA010000795.1, read as the reverse complement.
GCGGTGGTGGAGGCCGCCAGCCCGGAGGCGGTCCGCGCTGCCCTGCGGGGCTCAGCTGGGCGGGGTGTGGACTGGATGGTGAAGGCCCTGAGGATGCCGCCGGCGGACTGCGGGTGACCGGGGCGGCAGCCTTCACGAGCCGTGTACAAAACCAGGCTCGGTTGGGCCCCACAGACGCTATCGGGCACCCAACCGCGCCGCCCCGTCACTCTCATTCACCGCGCAGAAACAGCGCGAAGTTGACCAGGCGTCCGTCGACAGAATCGACGCCTCCGTACGGGGTCGGGTCGGCAAGAGCGCGCAGCTGTGCGGGCGTGAATCCTGCCAGGGCATGGAACTCGCGGTTCATGTGTGCCTGGTCGTAGTAGCCGGACAGAGTCGCCCGATCAGCCAGCGAACGGCAGGCGTCGGACGGCAAGGTGAGCGCCCGTTGAAACCGTAGGACCCGACTGACAGATTGGAACGGCAGTCCGATCTGCTCGCGGAAGAGCACCTGCAAACGCCGATTTCCGAGGCCCGTGGCGGCAGCCAATTCTTTGGCAGATAAACGACCGTGGCAGGCACGCAGTCGGCTCCATGCCTCGGCAACCGCTGGCGACGGGGGCGCAGCGTCCACCATCCGTCGAGCCAGAGCATTCTCGATCACCTTCCAGCGCGCTTCCCAACCCGGAACCGCGATGAGCTGCTCGGTGAGGTTCTCTGACCATCCGGCGCCCAGTACCTCATCTGGGTGTATGTGGTCGTTGGCGAGGTGGTGCAGCGGCAATCCCAGGCACATGTACGCGCCGAGCGGGGTGAAATCCACCTCGACCGCCTCCGATATGCCCGGGTAGCCCCCCTTTACCGGCGATGTCTGCAGACCGGCGAGCATCGCGTGCCACGTCGTTCGCCTTGCCGGAACGCCCCGGGAGGCGTGGGACAGGTCCAAGGGGTCCCCCCAGCCCAGGATCAACGTCACCGTGGCCGCCGGAAGAGTAAGCCTGACCGGTCCTCGCTGTGTAGTGCGATGACCTCTGTACATCACAACCTGTGCCCGTAATCGCTCCGAGGCGCAACGCTCGACATGCTCGCCGCTGTTCGTTGACTCCATGGGCGTTTCAACCTCCGTCTGCGAATCCGTACCGTGCGCGCGTTAGCCGGTTCCCCTGAAGAGAGTGCGCCTTTATACAAGGCGACCGCCCTGGCTCCACCGCAATCTGGACACACGCCGCGCGGCGCCCGTCATCTCGACGCGGCACCCGCGCCGGATGCAACTGCGCAATGGCAACAGCAGCATCGCAAGCACAGTCCTGTCGCCGGCGAGGCGATGACCCAGAACGAGACCAGGGAGAACTGTGAACATCCGACACATCCTCACGGGCAGTGCCGTGATCGCCGTACTGGCGGTGCAGCCCATGGCTGCGAACGCCGCCCCCGCCGCATCGGCGGACCCGTCCGCGAGCGTTGCAGGGCTTGCCCTCAGCAACACCACCCAGGACACCGTGCCCCAGCGGCAGACAACCGCACCTCAGACTGCCGCGGACAACTGCGACTGGAAGCCCACCCGAGACGCCGGCAACGTGCAGGTCCTCAACACCAAGGAGATCCGGCTGAGGTATGGGCCGGCTTCGACCTGCGGCTTCATCGGGTGGAACGACATGGACTTGTACAAGCAGCTGTGGGTCGTGTGCAAGACCGTCAACAACGCGGGCAGCCTCTGGTACTACGTCGACCCGGCCCCGGGGGGGCTGGTCGAACGGCTGGATCTATTCCGGGAACGTCACCAAGCCAGGGTCGTCGGTTCCGAACTGCTGAAAATGGTCTGGAGGCCGCAGCTGTACCACCGGCAGCGTCAGAGGCGGCAGCCGTCTGCTGACCACCACGGGAAACGACGGGGCGACTGACGGGGTAACAGCTACCGAACGTACGAGAGCCGTTCCGGCGCAAGGGAAACCGCCGGGACGACTCTCGGTCGCCACGGGGGC
>NZ_JBHYVA010000794.1:0-3615 GCF_042750055.1 Streptomyces sp. NPDC059456 | reverse complement strand
CTCGCTCTCCACCCCCCCTTTTCCCCACCCGGACCGCGCTTTCTGTAGCTACCCGCCCCGCTGGGCCTCGCGCTGGCCGGTGAGCGTCGCTCCGAGTGCGGCATCCGACGGTACCGCCGAGCCCTCGGGGCCGGTCGTGGCGGTCAGTACGGCGTCGGCTTCGGCCACGGTCAGGCCGCCGGCCTGCAGCGCCTCCACCTCGTCGGCGAACCGGCCCGTGTCCGCCAGCGAGGCGCGCACCGCCGCGGCGGGGTCGCCCGCCGCCGGCGGCTCGCCCACCGCGCCCCCGGCGCCGACCGACGACTCCCGGCGTCCGGGGTCCTCGGCCGGCGAGGGACCCAGCCGTACGGGCCGGCCGGCGGGCAGCTCCGTCTCGCCGCGGCGTGCCGTCCCGTCGCCCTCGGCCGGGAGTCCGCCGGGGCGCAGCGGACTGCCGCCGCGCAGCTCGAACAGCCGCAGCAGTTCGGTGATCGGCAGCCGGACGGCGCGGGCCAGCGTGACCGTCCGCACCAGGGCGCCGAGGTGGGCGAGCGTCAGCCGGGTGTCCGCGACGACGGCCCGGGGGCCCCCGACGAGCGCGGTCAGCTCGGCGTCGGTGATTTCCAGGCTCCCGAGCAGGGCGGCCGACACGGGATAGGACCGCAGATCACCCGTTGCCTCGACCTCGGTGCGGGACGCGTTCAGCAGGAACGGGTTGCGGCCGCCCGGCGCGGTGGCGATCACCGTGTCGTCCAGGAACAGACGGTCGTACAGCGGAAGGTCGTCGCCCGTGCGGTACGGATGGGTGTCCAGCGGGCCGAACAGGCACAGCAGCCGCTCCACGGGCAGACCCAGCCGGTCGGACAGGCGGCGTACGGCGACCACGCAGGACAGGGTCGCGGTGGTCAGCTCGCCCGGCGTGCAGGTGGCGATGACCCGGTCGAGCCGGTGCGCCGGCCAGTCGAGCACCCGCCGCAGCCGCTCGAAGCGGTGCAGCCGGTCGAGGGTGTCCGTGCTCAGACCGTCGATCCGCAGCAGCCGTGTGTCGCACGGGCGGTCGGGGTCGGTCGGTTCGATCACCAGGGCGCGGCCCGGGTCGACGAAGCGGGTGTCCAGCACCGACTCCAGCTCCGGATGGTCCAGTTGAGCGGTGTCGAGCATGGCCCGCACCGTCGAAACGGAGTCCAGGAGCTGGGACGGCGGCATGCCGGAGGGCTTGCCGTAGAAGGCGGCCAGCGTGTAGCCCGGCTCGGTGGTCCCACCCGTGATCATCCGCAGGCCGGCCATCGTGATGCCGAGGCTCTCCGCGATCACCTCGACGGAGTCCGCGCCCGCCGGGTGCAGCGTGGCCATCAGCTCCGCGCGCGGCACTCCGAGCATCCCGAGGTAGGTGCGGGCACGGTCGGCCCAGAGGTCGTACGGCAGCGTCCACGGGTAGCAGGCGCCGGCCAGCCGGTTGTAGGCGCCGTGGTTCGTCCACTGGGGCTGGATCCGCAGGTGCGCCGAGTCCCCGCTGCTCTGCCGCAGCCGGTCCCCGGTGGCGGGGTCCTGGACGATGGCGTTCTCCAGCACCTCGTTGACGAGGTCGACGTGCGGGAGCATGAGGTTGGTGTTGTCGCAGCTGAGCTTCAGGTGCCACAGGTCGGGCCGCCGGGCGTACAGCGTGTCCGCCATCGGGCTCTCGCCCAGCTCGCCCATCGTGCCCGCGCTCGGCGCCCGCTTGAGGAAGTACAGCAGGTCCACCAGATATGCGGGCTGGCCGTAGAGGGTGCGGCACTCCTTGCAGGCGCACTGGTCGGCCGAGCCGAACAGCTCCTCCCAGTCCGGGACCAGATCGGCATGCGCCTGCGCCCGCGGCAGCCACGGGACGTCGAACTGTCCCGCGGTCCGCAGGTCCGCCACCAGGTTCACGGCCGCGGCGTGCACCCGCAGCGCCCGCGCGTGCACGGCGTGCGCCTCCGCCTCGTCGAGGTGTTCCGCCATCCGCGCGGCGAAGGTCCCCCGGGCCAGCCCGGCGATCGCGGCGGAAGAGGAGAACCCCTGGTCCCGCAGCGCCCGCATCGCGTCGAAGCGCGGGGCCACCCGGTACACCCGCTGGAGGGCGGCCAGTTCGCGCCGCGCCTCCTCGTCGGGCACGCTGCGCGCGTCGACCGGGGTGCCGATCAGGTCGAAGTCCGGGTTCGCGACGAGGAAGCGGGCGGCGGGGGCGCCCGCCGGATCGGGGGTGGTGGCGAGCCGGTGGGCCACGTACGCGGTCGGGTAGGTCCGCTCGACCCGGGAGCGCAGCGCGTCAGCGTACGCCGTGGCGGAGAGGGCCTGCGGACCGGAGCGGGGCGGGCCACCGGCCTCCGTGACCAGACCCTCCCAATGGCCGTCGAGCCGGGCGAGATCACGCGGATGGCCGAGCTCTCCGCTGTCGAAGCGGTCCAGGAGCGCGCCCACCAGCTCGGGGTGTCCGTCCGCGACCCGGCTCAACTCGAGTGCCAGGAGCATGCGTTCGCTCGCGGCGGGCGGAGCGTCGACGGTGCGGAGCGCCTCGTGGGCGGTGTGCTCGGGGCCGTCGTGGTCGAGGTGGGCGGAGAAGAGCCGCTGCCGCACCTGCGGGTCCGGGACCGTGATCGTGAACAGGCGGGCCAGGGCGTGCGGTGCCCTCCCGTCCCCGCGCGGGCCGGAGCCGTCGGAGCCCTCGGAGCGGACCGGGCGGCCGGCGTCGAGGTGGCGGGCGCGCAGCGCCGCGACCAACTCCTCGCCGCCGTCCGCCGAGTCGATCAGGCGGGCCCCGGCGGCCGCCGCGAGCGCGTCCCGCACGGTACTGGTGCGCCGGACGGCGAGTTCGCCGAGATCGTCCGGCAGGCCGCGGCGCAGCAGTCCGTAGAACGGCTCGGCCGGCCGGCCCGTGGCGCCGGCGAGCCGGGCGGCCGCGGCGAGGTGACGGACCCGCCCCGGATCGACGCCTGCGGCGTGACCGAGGAACCCCTCCTCCTCCGCGGTCAGTCCGGCCGGATCGGCGCCGTCGAGCAGCGGCCCCACCGCCGCGAGGAGCCGGGCGTACTCACTGCGCGGGTCGGCGGGCAGGGCGACGTCGAGGACCTCCGCGGCGCGGGGCGCCGGGCAGGACGCCTCGGCCGACGGGCCACCGGGGGACGACACCCGCACCACCAGGGCGGCCGGCCCGGCCGGCGGTTCGTACTCCAGCCGGTAACGGCCGTCGCTCCCCGTACGGGTCTCCCCGAGCCGGTGCGCGGACCGCAGCCGCCGGGAGACGAGCTCGACCCGCAGCCCGGCGGCCGCGGGCCGCCCGTCGTCGGTGACGGTGCCGGTGACGAGGCGGCGCACGGGTGGCGCGGCGGATCCGGGCGGGCCGGTGGTCGCTTCGGTCATGGCGGAACTCCTCCGTGCGGTGGTGACGTGACGAACTAGGCGGTGAACAGCTCACTGGTGCCGGTGAGTCGGAAGTACGCGGCGGACGGCGTGGCGGGGCCGGTGGTCACGGCCCCGCCCGTGACCAGGACCCGGCCGTCGGCGAGGACGGCCGCGGCGAAACTGATCCGCCCCACCGCCATCCCCGGTTCCTCGGACCAGGTCCCGAAACGCGGGTCGTAGCGGGCGGCGCTGCGGTAGCCGGCCTCCCCGAGC
>NZ_JBHYVA010000793.1:0-3619 GCF_042750055.1 Streptomyces sp. NPDC059456 | reverse complement strand
CCCCCTTCGCGTACCCCCTCGTCTCGGCCGGTGCACTGGGCCACTCGGGTGACACGCAATAACCAAGCGCGCCGTTGGCAGTTGATCAGCTCGTCCCGCCGGGGGCAGCCATCCCAAGCAACAGTGCGACAGAAGGAACCACCTCATGCTGAAGAAGTTCATGGCCACCACTGCGGTCACCGCCTCCGTGCTGGGCTTCGGCGCCGCGGTAGCCGCCCCGGCGATGGCGATCGGCAACGACAACGGCATCAACACGGTCAACGGCAACGACGCCTCGCAGATCTACGGCAACCAGGAGACCGAGGGCGCGATGAGCCCGCAGCTCAGCCTGGTCCAGGGCTCGCTCAACAAGCTCTGCGTCGGCCTGCCGGCGAAGGTCAACGCCCAGTCGCTGCTGGCGGTCATCGCCAACGTCGGCGTCCAGGACATCAACGTCCTGCACAACCCGATGAACCAGCAGTGCACCGAGAACTCCACCCAGGCCAAGGGCGACGACTCGGCCTCGCACATCCTCAGCAACATCCCGGTCCTCTCCGGCAACGTCTCCGCCGGCAGCTGACCACTCCCGGACGACCGGCAGGGGGGCCGGGACGGCGCCGCCGGGGGCGGCGCCCCCCCGGTGGGGGGAGGACCAAACAACAATTTATTACAACTCGAGGCGCCCCCCGCCCCGCCCCGGGGGGGGGCCCCGCTTCGGCGTCTACGACCAGCCCGGGTCCTGGGGGGTGGGGGTGACCGCCGACCAGCCCGGGTCCTTCGGACCTGCGGCGAGCTCCTGGGCCTGGCCGGCGGTGCTCGTGCCGATCACGGCGATCAGAGCGGCGGCGGTGACGGTGATGAGGGTGATGAGCTTGCGACGCATGGTGGGGATGCCTCTTATCGAGCCGGTGGGGACGGGGGCGGATGGCCGGATCTCTCGTTCCGGCGTGCCGCCATCGTGCCGAGCACCGCAGGGCCGTGTCGCCGGTTTCCGCTGGCACAAACAGCTCTGACATAACCGTGCCAGCGGGCCGGTTTCCAGGGCGAGTTGGCCCTCCCGGCTGTCCGCGTGATGGACGGTGTTTGTGCAGACGACGGCTGCTATGGACAATCCAGGGTGCAAGATCGGCCCTCGGAGGGCCGCATGCCGCCAGCGTTGTCGGTCCAGCTGTGTTGCCGCTCCGAACCGCGAGCTGGGGGGCTCCTTTTGTTGGTTTCGCTTGGGCTGACGGAGCGCTCCGACGCGCTCTACCGCCTCATCCTGAGACGGCCGGATCTCGCCGTCGCCGATGTCGCCGCGGAACTCGCGCGGTCCGAGGACGACGTACGCGCGGACCTGGAGGAGCTGACCCGGCTCTCCCTCCTCGCACCGTCCTGGCGGACCGACGGACGGCTGCGGGCGGTGAACCCGAAGGCCGCGCTCGATTCGCTGCTCGCCCACCAGCAGGCGGAGATCGCCCAGCGGCACCGGGCCCTCGCCGAGAGCCAGGCCGCCGCGAGCGCGCTGCTGTCCCAGTACGCAGAACTGCATCCTGCCCAGCCCGCGCACGAGGCCGAGCGGTTCCTCGGCGTCGAGGCGGTCCGGGCCAAGCTGAGCGAGCTGTCCGCCCGGACCCGCCGCGAGTCGATCAGTTTCCACCCCGGCGGCCCGGTGCCCGCCGCGCAGTTCAAGGCCAGCGAGCCGCTGACCGAGGACCTCATCGCGCGCGGCGTGAAGATCCGCACCATCTACCAGGACGCCATCCGCAACGACCCGGGCAGCCTGGAGCACGCCCGCTGGCTGACCGAGCGGGGCGGCGAGGTGCGGACGGTTCCCTCGCTGCCGATGCGCATGGTCATCACCGACCGGGAGTTCGCGCTGATGCCGATCGACCCGGCGGACAGCGCACAGGGCGCGGTGCTGCTGCGCGAGCCGGGCGCCGTCACCGCCTTCTGCGCCCTGTTCGACTCGGTGTGGGAGACGGCCACCCCGTTCGGCGAGCCGCCCCGGCGCAGCCTGGAGGACCCCGGCTCGCAGCCGCGCGAGCTGCTGCGCCTGCTGGCCCAGGGCTACACCGACGAGGCCGCCGCACGCCGGCTGGGGATCTCCCTGCGCAGCGAGCGGCGGCTCATCTCGGAGCTGATGGAGAAGCTGGACGCGCAGAGCCGCTTCCAGCTCGGGCAGCGCGCCGTGGAGGAAGGCCTGCTCTGACGCGGTTCAGCAGCCGCAGGCGGCGCCCGCCGCGACGGGGGCCGTCAGCGGGTCCGGCGCCGAGCGGCGGGTGCCGGACGAGTCCTCCACCGGGAAGCCCTCCCGGGACCAGTACTCGAAGCCGCCGAGCATCTCCTTGACCCGGTACCCGGCGCTGGCGAAGGCGTACGCGGCCCGGGTGGCGCCGTTGCAGCCGGGGCCCCAGCAGTACGTGACGACCACGCTGCCCGCCGGTACGAGTGCGGCGGCGCGGGCCGGGATCTCGTCCGTGGGCAGGTGGACGGCGCCGGGGACGTGGCCCTGCTCCCAGGCCTCGGCGCTGCGGCTGTCGACGAGGACGAAGCCCCCGGCGCCGGACTCCACGTCCGCGTGCACGTCGGCGACGTCGGCCTCGAAGGTGAAGCGGCGGTGGAAGTGGGCCGCGGCGGTCGCCGGGTCAGCGGGCGGGACGCGCAGCACCTTCGAGGACGAGGGCGCGGTCCGAGCGGTCTCGGTGTCGGTCGCGGTCGTGGCCGGGGCCGTCGTGGTGGTCATGGTCGGTGCTCTCCTTGGGACGGGGGCGGCGCAGGGCCGCCACGGCGATGACGGTGTACAGGGCCGCGGTGGCTGCACCGGGGCCGAGGAGCAGGACGGACAGGCCCCCGTGGGCGGCCCGGCCGAGGGCGAGGGCCCCGAGGGCGATGAGGGCCGCGCCGAGGAGGCCGCCGCGCCGGGTCCCGCCGGTGAGCTCGGTCCAGCGGGCGGCCGTGGCCCGGAGGTTGGTGCGCACGTACGTCCAGCAGACCGCGGCCGAGCCGAGCCCGAGGGCGGCCGCCGCGACCGGGTGCGCAGCCGGCGCGGGGGGCTGCGGGGCCAGCAGTACGGCGTACAGCGCGGCCGCCAGCGCGATGCCCAGCAGCGTCCCGCCGAGCGCCCGCCGCCGCGGCAGGGCGGGCACCGCCCCTTCGAGCCCGACCCAGCCGAACAGCAGGGGCACGGCCGGCAGCGGCGCGCTCCAGCCGCCGGTCCCGGCTCCGGGCAGCGGCCCGCCCAGGGCCCGCCAGGCGACGGCCAGGGCCAGTACGGCGGCCAGCCGCAGCCGCTGCCCCGCGGGGGACGGCGGGCGCGGGGCGCACCGGGCGTAGGCGGCGGCGGTGCCCAGGACGGCGGCGGCCACCGCGTACGAGCGCCAGCCCGAGTCGCCGGCGGCCGCGCCGGCCCCGCGGACGCCGGCGGAGGCGAGGGAGCCGAGGGCGCCGGCGGCGAACTGCGCCGCGCCCAGGGCCACCGCCGCCTGCCCGGTGGCGAAGCCGCCGAAGTAGAGCGCGGTGACCGCCCGGGTCGGTCCCGGACCGAGCCGGCCCCGGACGAAGGCCACGGGCCCTGAGTCGGCCGTACCGCCCGCGGCGGCGACCAGCAGGCACCAGGCGGCCAGCACGGCCGCCACGGCGATGCCGGTCCCGGGGGCGG
>NZ_JBHYVA010000792.1:0-3634 GCF_042750055.1 Streptomyces sp. NPDC059456 | reverse complement strand
GCCTGACACGGGGCCGGCACGGCCCGGGCGGGGCGCGCCCCCCCCCCCCGCGAGGGCACCCGCCCCACCCGCCCCGGCCGCCCCGGCCGCCCCGGCCGTACCGGGCGGCTCGGGGCTGCGGCTCAGCGCGCGGAGGTACTCCTCGGCCTGCCCGAGCGTCCAGCGGTCCCCGGGATCGCTGCGCACCAGAGCGGCGATCAGCTCGCCGAACGGCTCCAGCAGCGGGTGGGAGAGCGCGATCAGGGAGAACAGCCGGGCCGGCTCCCCCGGGGGCCGCACCACATCGGGCCGGCCCGCCGCCCACCGCGGGTCGAGGTCCGTGACCAGGCAGAACAGCATCACCCCGAGGCTGAACCGGTCCGCCGCCGGGCCGGGCACCGGCACCGGCCGCGCTCCGTGGAGCGCGCCCGCGGCCAGGACCTCGGGCGCGGCGTACCCGATCGTGTAGGCCGGTATGCGCTCCAGGCCCGGCTCGGCCACGTACTCCGTGTCGATCAGCCGCACCTGTCCCGCGGGAGTGACCACGACGTTGTGGGGTTTGAAGTCGCAGACGACGAAGCCCGCCTGATGGAGCGTCCGCAGCAGCGCCACCAGCCGCATCGCCATCCCCACCGCCTCGGACCGGGTGAGCGGCACCTTCCGGGCGCGTTCGCCCTGCCAGAGGTTCAACGGGGTTCCGGGCACCAGCTCCTCGGCGAGGAACAGGTCGCCCTGCTCCTCGAAGAGGTCCACCACCGCGGGGGAGACCGCGGTGGGCGCCAGCCGCTCCAGCATCCGGGCCTCGTCGCGCAGCCGGTCGCGCACATCGGTCCCGTCGAGCCGGGCGCCGACGTGCGCGCGGGCGTGCTTGACGACCACCTCCGCACCGGTGTGCTCGTCGACGGCCCGGTAGACGCCCCCCTTGTTCGCGTGGCGGATCGCGCGCAGGACCCTGAACCGTCCTCCCAGCAGCACGGACGCGGGCGCCGCGGCCGCGGGGGCCGTCTCCTCCTCCGGGAACGGGTACTCCGCCCAGGAAGGGAGGAAGAATCCGGGTTTCCGCTCGTCCTTGACCACGCCCCCGTCCGGGCCGGTCATGCGGTGCTCGAACACGCCGTCGTCGGTGAGGAACCGCTCTCCGCTGAACTCGCCGTACCGGAAGAACACGAGGCTGCCCGGCCGCAGTTGACGGTCGGAGAGGACGCGCGGTCCCGGCAGGCCGGCGGTCGCCGCATCGAGCGCGGACGCCAGCGTCCGGAACTGGTCGTCGTCGCGCGGGTAGACCGTGATGAACTTTCCGCCGCTGCCGCGGTCGGACCAGATGTTCCCGAGCCGTGCGACGCGCTCGAGGTCCGTCGCGAACTTGAACGACGCTCCGTGACGGACCAGGACCTGGGCCGACCGGGCCAGGACCAGGGGTGCGGCCAGTGGGGTGGCCGACACGTGGAGCTTCCAGCCGTGTGCGCGCGGGGCGGACGCGGGCGGCCGTACGAAGCACCACGCGTCGCCCGGCTGGAACGTCCAGTGCCGTCCGCCGCAGCGGTCGAGGACCGCACGCGCCACGTCCAGGAGCAGCAGGGCGTCGGCCGGCGCGTCGGGTTCCGGGGCTGAAGGGGCGCCGCTCACCTTCCCATGGACGCACCGCCCGGCGCCCCTGTCGAGCGGGGGCGGAGACCCGGGAAAGATTCTTGCACTCAAAGTGCAAAGAATTCGTCAAGCGGCGTGTTCGGGTGATTTGAGGGGGTATGGACCTCGTGTCGAGTCGTGATGACCCGAGAAGACCGACGAGAAGGGCCGAGGAAATGGCTGACATCAACGCCCTGGAGCTGCTCCCGCAGGAGCAGGAGGACGAGCAGTCGGAGATGGACTGCACCGCGTGGTCCAGCTGCAGCTTCACGCTCGCAGCCGATGAATGACCGGAGCGCCTGCCCGCTGACCGGTACCGGATCCGCATCCGGGACATGACGTGTGATGGGTTCCCGCCCTCGGGGGGCGGGAGCCCACCTCTGTGTGCGCCGGCGCCGGTGCGGCCGTCAGCAGCTGCGGGTGCGGGTGCCGAAGACCCCCGCGCCGCCCGTCCAGTCGTGGGTCATGACGGACGGCTGTGCGCGCTCGGCGAGGTAGCCGAGCCGTTCGCCGGGTGTGGGGTCGCTCGTGCCGGGCGGTGTCACGCTCTGGGCGCCGGTCGCCGCCAGCAGGTAGTGGCTGCGGCAGTACGCGAGGGGGTCGCCGTTCAGCCAGGCGCCGGCGGAGTCGTTGAAGAGGACGAACCACGGTGCGATCGAGGGCTCGTACGCGGAGCGGGTGGCCAGCGACCGGGTGGCCGGCCAGGCCATCACCTCCGGCAGCCGGCCCGCGGCGGCACGGTCGCGGACGTGGCGTCCGTACTCCACGTCGGTCGGCACGTTGTCCTCGAAGACCTTGCCCTCGACGGTGCCCGGCCATACGTAGAACAGGAACTTGCCCCGCGCCTGCGCCAGCGTGGGCCAGGCCCCGGCCCGGGCGGCGGTGTCCGCGTCGGAGTACGCGGTGCCGGTCAGGTCGCCGGGTGTGAACACCCGGTCGGAGCCGAGCCGACGTGCGATCAGCCGGTCCAGATCCTCCGGTGCCATGCCGCCGCGGCCGTAGAACCCCCACTTCATTTCGAGTTTCACGTAGACCGGGTCGTGGCCGGGGTGCGCGTCGCTCCAGCGCTGCATGTCCGTGAGGCAGTCGGCGAGGTCGCCGTTGCGCACCTGCTTGCCGAACACGTTCTTGCGCGTGCAGTTGCTGTCGCTGGACACGGGATTGCTGTGGCTCACGACCCACCCGGACACCGGGTCGGTGTAGACGTCGATCTCCAGGAGCCTCGACCCGGCGTCGAGCCCGTCGGTCAGCTGCCCGTACGTGCTCTTCTCGTACGCGTTGTGGTTGCCGGAGAGGGTGATCCGGTCGAGCTTCGTGTTCTCGGCGTCCGGGGTGGCGGCCGATACCGGCTGGGCGCCGCACGTCATCCATGCGGCGAGGAGTACCGCGAGGGCGGGCGGCCCCCAGGTGTGACGCTTGCTCGGTCTGGAAGCCTGAGACGGCATGGGGGCTCCATTCGGGGGTGGGTGGCCGGGTGCCGGCCGGCCGCGTTCGGGCTCGCGGCGGCGGATCGGCGGTGAGCACCGTAGCCCGGGGCGCGGGGCGGTCGGGCGGCGAGATCGAGCCATTCGGGCAGGGGGCCCGTCCCGGTGGCCCACGCGGGCGAAGGGTAAAGAATGAGCAAAGCGCCAGGGGCTCGTGGTGGGCGCCGTCGCGCCGCAGGCCCTCCCGTCGTGCGCCAACTCCCCTGTGCGGAAGGGGCCTGTCGGGCGATCCGGGGCCTCGGGTGGCCGCCGGGCCGTTTGGGTGGTTCGTCACGACCCCTTCGCCTGTGCCGGAATTGTCGGAGATTTTTTACTGCACTTAAAGTGCAAATATGGGGGACGCTGGTGGCTGCAGGTACCGCCGGCGCTCCCGGGCAGGTGGGCGGAACGAGTGGGGAGTCCACCTGCCGGAGTCGGGGGAGCGGTGGGGGGGGGGGGGGGGCGCCCCCCCCCCCCCCCGGCGACCGGGGGGGGGTAATTATATTGAAAGGGAGTGGAAAAATGGGGGGGTTTTTTTTTGAGTTGAAGAACATGGGCTAGCATCC
>NZ_JBHYVA010000791.1:0-3650 GCF_042750055.1 Streptomyces sp. NPDC059456 | reverse complement strand
TTTTTTTAAACGAGACGCGCCCACGCCCGCACGCCACCTCCAACACCCCGCGCGCCCCCCCCCCCCCCACGCCGCCGAGCAGCATGAACACGGGCATGAGGACCTTGAGCTCCACCCAGCTGCCGGCCCGGAAGCGCATGCCCTTGGGCGGGCCGATGGGGTACCAGCGCTTTCCTGCGATCGGGAGGGGCCACAGGATGGGGCAGCCGGAGACGGTCAGGGCGTCGCCGATGTCGTGGACCAGGGCGCCGAGCAGGATCGGCAGGCCGAGCCAGAGGTATTCCTGGCCGGGGCCGGTGAACAGCCACCCGGCGCCGTTGCCGGGCTGGTCGAGGACGCCCGCCAGGATCCAGGCGCTGGTGGCGCCCAGCAGCCAGACGAGGACGTCGCTGGACATCCGGGCGGCCCGCCACAGCAGGCCTTCGACGGCCAGGACCAGGTGGACGAAGAGCAGGACGAGCACGCCCCAGCGGTCGGTGGTGACCGCGAGCGCGGAGGAGCCGGCGCCGATGAGGACGGCCCACAGCCACGTGTGCGTCAGGGTGCGGTGGCCGCCGGTGCGGCGGGCGTCCTTGGGGGCGCGGGTGGCCTTGTAGACGGCGTAGGAGATCTTGTCGACCACCTCGCACAGGCCCCGGGAGAGCGGGCCGAAGGCGCGCGAGATCGTCGCCGACTTGTGGTCCAGGTCCGGGGCGAGGGCGGCGCCGGCGCAGATGAGTGCGCCGACGACGAGGACCGGCCAGGGCATCGGGTGTCCGGCGGCCGCGGCCGCCGCTCCCACCCCCAGCCAGGCTGCCGCCCCGGACAGTGAGTGCGCCGGACCCATCATGGTCGTTCCCCGCCCCAGTCGTGTGGTGGTCGGGCCCTGTTGACGGTTTCGTTCGGGCCCGGTCAACGGCACAGCGTACCGGCGGTGATCTTCGATGCGTCCGCCGGTTCCCTCTTATGGCAGGAAGCCAGGCAAGATGGGGGGTGTGACCCTCATTGATCAGCTCCCGCCGAACGCCGACCCCGACGCCCTCTTCGAGGCTTTCTCCTCGTGGGCGGAGGATCAGGGCATCACCCTGTACCCGGCTCAGGAGGAGGCCCTGATCGAGGTCGTCTCCGGGGCGAACGTGGTCCTGTCCACTCCGACCGGCTCCGGCAAGAGCCTCGTCGCGGCCGGCGCGCACTTCACCGCCCTCGCCCAGGACAAGGTGACCTTCTACACCGCTCCGATCAAGGCGCTGGTGTCGGAGAAGTTCTTCGACCTGTGCAAGCTGTTCGGCACCGAGAACGTCGGCATGCTGACCGGCGACGCCTCCGTCAACGCGGACGCCCCGGTGATCTGCTGCACCGCCGAGGTGCTGGCCTCCATCGCCCTGCGCGACGGCAAGTACGCCGACATCGGCCAGGTCGTCATGGACGAGTTCCACTTCTACGCGGAGCCGGACCGCGGCTGGGCGTGGCAGATCCCGCTGCTGGAGCTGCCGCAGGCGCAGTTCGTCCTGATGTCGGCGACCCTCGGCGACGTGAAGCGGTTCGAGGAGGACCTGACCCGCCGGACCGGCCGCCCGACCTCGGTGGTCCGCTCCGCGACGCGGCCCGTCCCGCTGTCGTACGAGTACGTCACGACGCCGATCACCGACACGATCACCGAGCTGCTGGAAACCCGGCAGGCCCCGGTGTACATCGTGCACTTCACGCAGGCGCAGGCGGTCGAGCGGGCGCAGTCGCTGATGAGCATCAACATGTGCACCCGCGAGGAGAAGGACAAGATCGCCGATCTGATCGGCAACTTCCGCTTCACCACCAAGTTCGGCCAGAACCTGTCCCGCTACGTCCGGCACGGCATCGGCGTCCACCACGCCGGCATGCTGCCCAAGTACCGGCGCCTGGTCGAGAAGCTGGCCCAGGCCGGGCTGCTGAAGGTGATCTGCGGTACCGACACCCTCGGTGTCGGGGTCAACGTCCCCATCCGCACGGTGCTGTTCACCGCACTCACCAAGTACGACGGCAACCGGGTCCGCACCCTGCGCGCCCGCGAGTTCCACCAGATCGCCGGCCGCGCGGGCCGGGCCGGCTTCGACACGGCGGGCTACGTGGTCGCCCAGGCGCCCGAGCACGTCATCGAGAACGAGAAGGCCCTCGCGAAGGCCGGCGACGACCCGAAGAAGCGCCGCAAGGTGGTGCGCAAGAAGGCCCCCGAAGGCTTCGTCGCCTGGTCGGACACCACGTTCGAGAAGCTCATCGCCGCCGACCCGGAGCCGCTCACCTCGCGGTTCAAGGTCACCAACATCATGCTGCTGTCGGTCATCGCCCGTCCGGGCGACGCCTTCCAGGCGATGCGCCACCTCCTCGAGGACAACCACGAGCCGCGCAAGGCCCAGCTGCGGCACATCCGCCGGGCCATCGCGATCTACCGCTCGCTGCTGGACGGGGGCGTCGTCGAGAAGCTCGACACCCCGGACGCGGAAGGCCGCACCATCCGCCTCACCGTCGACCTCCAGCAGGACTTCGCGCTCAACCAGCCGCTGTCCACGTTCGCGCTGGCCTCCTTCGACCTGCTGGACCCGGAGTCCCCCTCCTACGCGCTGGACATGGTCTCCGTCGTCGAGTCCACGCTGGACGACCCGCGCCAGATCCTGGCGGCCCAGCAGAACAAGGAACGCGGCATCGCCGTGGGTGCGATGAAGGCCGACGGGATCGAGTACGAGGAGCGGATGGAGCGCCTCCAGGACGTCACCTATCCCAAGCCCCTCGAAGAGCTCCTCTTCCACGCCTACGACGTGTACAGCAAGAGCCACCCGTGGGTCCGCGACCACCCCGTCTCCCCCAAGTCGATCATCCGCGACATGTACGAGCGCGCGATGACCTTCACCGAGTTCACCTCCTTCTACGAGCTCGCCCGCACCGAGGGCATCGTGCTGCGCTACCTGGCGAGCGCCTACAAGGCGCTCGACCACACGATCCCCGACGACCTGAAGTCCGAGGACCTCCAGGACCTCATCGCCTGGCTGGGCGAGCTCGTCCGCCAGGTCGACTCCAGCCTGCTCGACGAGTGGGAGCAGCTGGCGAACCCGGAGGTGGAGACGGCGGAGCAGGCCCAGGAGAAGGCCGACCAGGTCAAGCCGGTCACGGCGAACGCGCGCGCCTTCCGCGTCCTGGTCCGCAACGCCATGTTCCGCCGGGTGGAGCTCGCCGCTCTGGACCACGTCGACGAGCTGGGCGAGCTGGACGGCGAGTCCGGCTGGGACGCCGACGCCTGGGGCGAGGCCATGGACGCGTACTGGGACGAGTACGACGACCTGGGCACCGGCCCCGACGCCCGCGGCCCGAAGCTGCTCCAGATCGAGGAAGACCCGGCGCACGGCCTGTGGCGCGTCCGGCAGACGTTCGCGGACCCCAACGGGGACCATGGCTGGGGCATCAGCGCCGAGGTCGACCTCGCCGCCTCCGACGAGGAGGGGCGTGCGATCATCCGGCTTACCTCGGTCGGTGAGCTCGGCGTGCTCTGACCTCCCCCGGACGTCGTCCGGGGGGACCCCCGACCCGCAAGCGACCGGCCCCGACAGTGGAGAACCTCTGATGACGAACCCTGCCGAGAGACTCGTGGGCGTGGCGCGGCCCGAGCAGAAAGAAGTGACACAAAAGGAGTCTGATAAACAAAA
>NZ_JBHYVA010000790.1:0-3662 GCF_042750055.1 Streptomyces sp. NPDC059456 | reverse complement strand
TGTTTAAAAGACACCGGTGACCCCGCACTCTTACCCCGCCCGCGGCCCGCGCCCACTCACCCCGGCCGCTGACCCCGGCGGCTGACCCCGACCGCTGACCCGGGTCCGGTGTGCGGACCCGCCCCACGGAGCCGCTGCGCACCCGTAGCGTGGTCGTATGACGACGATGCCGGCCCGTGCGGGCGGACCGAAGGTGCCGCCCTCCTACCCGCCGAGGACGCCCCCGCCGCAGAAGAAGCCGGTGGAGGCCCCGCGCCCCCGGCCCGCCACGAAGCCGGCGGCCCGGACGCCGCTGCCCGGAGCCCGGGTACGGGGGCGCGCCGCGGCCTCGTAGGGTGGCCGCATGGCGATCACACCACCGGAGAACGACGGCGCCCGGCTGCTGTACGGCTGCATGGCTCTCGGCGGCAGCTGGGACACCGATGCGTACGGCCCCGCCGACATCGACGCGGCCGAGGCGGCGATCGCGGCGGCGCTGGAGAGCGGCATCGACACCTTCGACCACGCCGACATCTACCGCCGCGGCAAGGCGGAGGCCGTCTTCGGTGAGGTCCTGGCCCGCACCCCGGGCCTGCGCGAGCGGATCGTGCTCCAGACGAAGTGCGGGATCCGGCTGCCCGACGGCGACCGGCCCGGCATCTACGACCTGCGGGGCACCACCATCGTGCGGCGGGTCGAGGAGAGCCTCGGCCGCCTGCGCACCGACGCCGTCGACGTCCTGCTCCTGCACCGGCCCGATCCGCTGGCCGATCCGCGCGACATCGCGGCGGCGCTGACCGCGCTGCGCGAGCAGGGGCTGGTCCGCCGGTTCGGCGTGTCGAACATGAACGCCGCCCAGATCGCCCGTCTCCAGCGCCACCTCGACTTCCCGCTGGTCGCCAACCAGCTGGAGATGAGCCTGGACCGGCGGGACTGGCTGGAAGACGGTGTGCTCGTGAACACGGCCGCCGCGGCGGCGGGCGGTTTCCCGTCCGGGACCGTCGAGTACTGCCTGGACAACGGTGTCCGACTGCAGGCCTGGGGTGCGCTGGCGCAGGGCCGTTTCACCGGAGCGCAGGAGAGCCCCGCCGAGCACGCGACGGCGCGCCTCGTCCGTGAACTGGCCGAGGCGAAGGGCACCACGCCCGAGACGGTCCTGCTGTGGTGGCTCAGGCGCCATCCCGCCCGGATCGCCCCCGTCGTCGGGAGCGGGCGCCCCGAACGCATCCGGGCCTGCCGCGACGCCGCGCTGCGCGAGCCCGAGCTCACGCACGAGGAGTGGTACGACCTGTGGCTCACCGCCCGCGGGGCCCCGCTGCCGTAGCGGGGCGGGGCGGACGGGCGGCCGGGGGCGCGGCGGTCAGCCGATGCTCCACGACCAGGTCTGGTCCGCACTGACCAGCCAGGCGAGGACGACGAGGTCCGCGACGCCCAGGGCGAGGCCGAGCCGGGCGCGGCCGGGCCGCGTCGTACCGCGGTGCAGTGCGAGGGCGGCGAGGACGATCGACGCGGGCCCCAGGATCAGGTTCAGCGCGAGGAGCCCGACCAGGCCGAACACGAAGGAGGCGACCGCCAACCCGTCGGCCTGGCGGACGGCGGGCGCGGATCGGGGCTTGCCGGCGGGTGCGGTCGGGGTCTCGGCCGCGGGCTTGCCGGCGGCCTTGGCGGTGGCCTCGTCCTCGGCCGCGGCCGCGCGGGCGCGCAGAGCGGTGTCGGTGGCGTTCATCGTCATCCCTCCCGTCGGCCGGCCGGCCGGTGGTGGCGGACGGTCCGCTCGCGGACCGCGAAGACCAGCAGCCAGCAGGCGATCGCGGCAGTGGCGGCGAGCGACACGGAGACGGGGACGTGGGCCACGGTTCCGAGGGCGATCCCCATCAGCATGAGGGCCGCTATCAGGAAGAGCATCGTGCTTCCTCCAAAACAGGAGACAGTTGTGCACTGACTGCTCAGTCTAAATGCAAGCGAGCGAATAAGGGGAATCGGGGGTTGACTTTTCGTCATGAGTGAGACCATCGGGGCACGCCAGGCCCAACGCCACAAAACCCGCAGGGCCTTGCTGGACGCGGCCCTGTCGCTGCTGGAGGAGCAGAACCTGGGCAGCCTGGGGCTGCGCGAGGTGACCCGGGTCGCGGGCGTCACCCCCACGGCCTTCTACCGGCACTTCCGCGACACCCAGGAACTGGGGATCGCACTGGTCGACGAGGCGCTGCAGAGCCTGCACGCCGCCGTCCGCTCCACCCTGGCCGCCTCCGGCGAGGCGGCGCAGCGCATCGACACGACGGTGGACCTGATGGCCGAACTCGTACGGGACTACCCCGCGCACATCCGGTTCATCGTCCGCGAGCGGCACGGCGGCGTGCGCAGGGTGCGCGAGGCGGTGGCCGGCCAGCTGGACGCGTTCGCCGTCGAAGTGGCCGAACGCCTCGGCGCCGATCCGCTGAGCGCGGGCTGGAGCGAGGACGACCTGCTCATGCTGGCGCGGCTGTACGTCGACCACATGGTGATGACCGTGTCCGCCTATCTGGCCGCCGGCCCGGACGACGCGGAGCGGGCGGCGGTCACGCGCACCGCGCGCCGTCAGCTCCGGCTGATCCACGCGGGCCGGCTGAACTGGGCCGCCGCGCAGGACCGCCTCTGACGCACGGCACGAGGGGCCAGAGGCCGGTCGAGGGTCCCCAAGTATCCTCTGCCAGACGGAATTTGGCTGACCACCGATTCACCGGACGGCGAGGGGCAGATATGTGGGGGCGGGGGACGGTCCTTGGGGACCGGTACACACTGGCCGAGCGGATCGGCGGTGGCGGCATGGGCGAGGTCTGGCGGGCCGACGACGACGTGCTGCGGCGACAGGTCGCGGTGAAGGTGCTGCTGCCCGCGCTGCTCGACGACCCGTCGTTCGCCGCGCGGTTCCGCCGCGAGGCCACGGTCCTCGCCTCGCTCAGCCACCCGGGCATCGTCGACGTGCACGACTACGGCGAGAGCCGGATCGACTCCGGTGAGCAGGTCGCGTACATCGTCATGGAGCTCGTCGAGGGGCGGACGCTGACCGAGGTCCGGGCGCAGAACGGACCCCTCGCCGTGGAACAGGCCCTCGACATCGCCGGGCAGGCCCTGGACGCGCTGCACGCCGCGCACCTCCAGGGGGTCACGCACCGCGACATCAAGCCGTCGAACCTGATGGTCGGCGACGACGGCCGGGTCACCGTCACCGATTTCGGGATCGCCCGCTCCAGCGCGGCCAGTACCGGCATCACCGACTCGCACGCGGTCCTGGGCACGGCGCTCTACATGGCCCCCGAGCAGGCGGAGGGGCTGGGTGCCGTCGCGGGGTCCGACCTGTACTCGATGGGTGTCGTCTGCTACGAACTCCTCACCGGAGAACCGCCGTTCACCGGCGAATCGGTGGTCGAGATCGCCCTCAAGCACATCCGGGAGCCGGTGCCGGACCTCCCCGCCGAGTTCCCCGGGCCGGTGCGCGCCTTCGTCGCCTGGGCGTTGGCCAAGCGGCCCGAGGAACGGTACGCCGACGCCTCGGTGATGGCCGCGGCGGCGCGGCGCGCGGCGGCCGGCCGGCCGCTCGGCGAGCTCGACGCGCCGGCGGGCCCGGTCCTCGCCCGGACCGGCCCGGATCCGGCGGCGGGGGCCGCGGGGGGGGGGGCCGCGGGCCCCCCCCCCCCCCCCCC
>NZ_JBHYVA010000789.1:0-3664 GCF_042750055.1 Streptomyces sp. NPDC059456 | reverse complement strand
CCGCGAACCGGGGCGGCGCGCACACGGCCCTGGGCGGCACGCTCGAAGGCGCGTTCTGCGGGAAGAAGGGGCCGGCGGCCCCCACCGCCAAGCGCAGCTTCGCCCTGGTCCCCGAGCTCACCGCGGCTCCGGCCGAGCAGGACCTCCCGGAGCGCGGTTCGCGCTGACCCGGACCGCGGGTGCCGCCCGGTGGTCCCCACCGGGCGGCACCCGCGGATCAGGCGGTGACGCGGATCTTGGACTGGCCGTGCCCGAACCGCTCCCAGTCCTCCATGAAGCGGGCCGTCAGGCCGTGCCGGGCCGCGAGATCGACCAGCGTCTGCGTGCGGTAGTAGAAGTCCTCCCGCAGGACCTGGTGTTCGGTGCCCTCGGTGCGGTCGAAGGTGAAGTCGAAGTAGCCGCCCGGGGCCAGGATCCGGCCGACGTGCGCGAGGCATTCTTCGATGATCTCGATCGGCGAGTGGGAGAACACGCTGTGGGCGTGCACGACGTCGAAGTGGGCGTCGGGCAGGAAGTCGAGCGTGAGGTCCTGGGTCAGGGTCAGGTGCGGCAGTTTGCCCTGGAGCTCCTGGCGGGCCAGCGTCTTCTTGGCCGATATCAGGATGTCGGGCGAGATGTCGATGCCGTAGTAGTGGCCGGCGTCGAGGTGCTCGATGAACCGCCAGCCCGCGCGCAGGTTGCCGCAGCCGATGTCGAGCATGGTGTGGTGCGGGGCGAGGCCGTGTTCCACGAGGTAGTCGAACTGCATCTTGCCGAGGGCCAGCCAGCGTTCGTGGGTCTGGCTGCCGACGGCGGCCTCGGGGTTGCGGGCGGTGTCGGAGGCCATGACCGCCCGGTAGTAGCCCACGTGGTCGGGGTGCTTGAGCCGCAGCCAGCTGTCGCGGGCGGCCCGGCGGACGTACGGGCCGATGCGTGCGGGGTTGCGCGCCGCGTAGCGGACCTTGTGGGTGAGGGTGGTGCGGTTGGAGACGAGGTTCTTCTTGGTTGCCATGGGAGTTCCTCCGGGAGGAGCGGTCGGGGGGCGGCGTTCAGCCGAGGCGGCGGCGCCGCAGCAGGCCGGCCGTCAGGGCGACGAGGGCAAGGGCCAGGAGCAGGTAGACCGTGGTGTCGATCGCCTGGAAGGTCCAGAAGTCCGAGCTGGGGTAGACCTTGTGGACCCGGCCCGTGAAGCCGTGCTCGTCCATGCAGCGGCGCAGCTCGTCCCCGGAGTACAGGCAGTTCTCCAGGGGGTGCTGGGCCCCGTCGGGGGTGAGGTAGCGGTATCCCGCGGACCAGGCACTGCCGATGAGCTGCTTGGGCGTCATGCCGGGGGTGATGCGGTCGACGGGGGTGACGAAGTCCCGCCGGAAGAAGGTCAGCACGGCGGCGGTGCACAGGACCACGCCGAGGGTCGCGCCCATCGCCGGGAGGGTGCGGCGCACCAGCAGGCCGGTCGCGGTGCCGGCGGCGAGTCCGAACAGGGCTCCGGCGACGGCCGAGGGGCCGGAGCCGCCCAGGACGTACGGGTCGTACCAGTAGACGCCGTCGGACATGTTGGAGATCGGCGCCCACCACCAGGCGATGAGGCCGGCGACGGCGGCCGAGAAGGCGGCTGCGCACAGGGCGGCGAGGCCGAACCGGGCGGCGAACCAGGCGCGGGCGCCGGTGTTCTGGGTGAGGACGACCTTGATCGTGCCGTTCTCCAGCTCGCGGCCGATGAGCGGGGCTCCCCAGAACATGCCGATGGCCGCCGGGAGCGCCAGGCCTATGGTGCCCAGGATCCGGATTCCGGTGTTGCTCTCGGACATGGCCGCGTAGGCCTGGGGCGGGCAGGTGCCGTTCCATCCCTTGCACTGCGAGAGGTCGTATCCGCCGATGGCCTCGATCAGGTCGGCCCGCCGCAGGGCGGCCCAGAGCGCGCAGACCGTGACGAGCAGGGTTCCGGTGAGGATGAGCAGGCGCTGCTGGCGCCAGGCGAGCCACAGGGTGCCCGTCATGCCGCGGCCTCCTTCGCGTCGGCGGCCGCCGCGGCGACCGTGGCGGGTGGTGCGCTGCGGTGGCCGGAGCGCAGGTGCGCGAGCAGGAGCTCTTCGAGGGAGGGGGTGGCGGTGATCCAGGCTTCGTCCGCGCCCGACGGGCGGGTGGAGCCGGGCGCGTTGCGCAGCAGGGCGGTCAGCTGGCGGCCCGTGGTGGTGGCGTGCACGACGGCGTCGCGGTCGGCTCCGCGCGGCAGGCCGTCCGGGGTGCCGGGGTCGGCGCGGCCGGTGACGCGGGTGTACGCCTGCCGCAGGTCCTGGGTGTCCCCGGCGAGCCGGATCCGGCCGTCCTGGAGGAGCAGGACGTGGTCGCAGACGTTCTCCAGTTCGGGCAGGACGTGCGAGGAGATCACGACGGTGATCCCGCGGTCGGCGGCCTCGGCCATGAGCAGGCCCGTCACCTCGTGGCGGACCAGTGGGTCGAGGTCGGCGAGCGGTTCGTCCAGGAGGAGCAGGTCGGCCTGTTTGCCGAGGGCCAGGGCGAGGGCGACGCGGGTGCGTTTGCCTCCGGAGAGGGTGCCGATCCGGGTCTTCGGCGAGATGTCCCCGTCGCCCACGATGCGTTCGGCCTTCGCCTGGTCCCAGCGTTCGGGGCTGAGCCTGCGGCCCACGGCCAGCATCTCGGCGACGGTGAACTGCGGGTAGAGCGGCTTGTCCTGGCTGACGAACGCCGTGCGGGAGCGTGCGGCCCGGCTGCCGGGGACGGCGCCGAAGACCCGGATCTCCCCGGTGGTGGGCCGCAGCAGGCCGGTCATCAGGTGGAACAAGGTGCTCTTGCCGGCCCCGTTGGGGCCGACGAGCGCCGTGATCCTGCCCGCCGGCAGTTCGAACTCGCAGTCGTGCAGGGCCCGGTTCCCCCGGAACCACTGCCCCAGTCCTGTCGCCCGGAGCGCCGGTCCGGCGGTCGGGTCGTTCACGTGGTGTCCTCTCGTGACGGTGCTTCGGCGGTGGTGGCGGCCCGCACGGAGCCCTTCGGCGCCTGCGCCGCCGCGGCGAGCGCCGCCTCGACGAGCGCCAGGACGTCCTCGCGGCCCAGCCCCGCCTCGTGCGCCCGCTTCACCCAGGCGACGAGGTCGCCGCGCAGCGGCGAGTCGGCCGCCGCCTCGGGGCGGGAGAGCGAGCGGGTGACGAACGTGCCCTGGCCCGGGCGGGGTTCGACGAGTCCTTCGCGTTCCAGCTCGCGGTAGGCCTTCAGCACGGTGTTGGGGTTGATGGCGGTGGCTTCCACCACGGCCCTGGCGGTCGGCAGCCGGTCCCCCGGTTCCAGTACGCCCAGTCTGAGCGCCTGTTTGACCTGGCTGACGAGCTGCAGATACGTGGCGACACCGCTGTGCCGGTCCACCTGAAACTCGATCATGCGCCTGCCTCATTCCACTAATGCCTTAGTGGAATGGTGCAGCGCTGGGTCATGGTCCGTCAAATCGCCGGCCTGCGCCTGGATGTGGCGGGATCTCCGGACCTCGGAATCCCGTCACCGAGGGCACGGGGTGGAAGGACCGGCGGATGCGGGAGCGAGAACGTCGTCCCGGGCCGTCAAGTGGCCCGGAGCCGGGCGGGGAGCCGGGGCGCGGTGCGCCGGCCCGGCCTCGGCGGCCGGGCGGCCGCGGCCGTCAGCGCGCGGATCCGCTCGGTGAAGTCAGGGTCGGGCA
>NZ_JBHYVA010000788.1:0-3690 GCF_042750055.1 Streptomyces sp. NPDC059456 | reverse complement strand
AGCGGTGCGGTGGTGGCGGTCGCGAGGAGCGAGGGCTGCGGCAAGCAGGGAGCGTGGTAGTCGGTGGTGGACGTGAAGTACGCGGTCAGCGCCTTGTACCAGATCTGAACCGCCTTGTCGCGGCCGATGCCGGTGACGGTGGAGCCGTTCGCGGTCGGGCTGTCGTAGTGCACGCCGTTGATGTCCTTCGCGCCGCTGCCCTCGGACAGCAGGTAGAAGAAGTGGTTGGCGACGCCGGAGGAGTAGTGCACGTCGAGGTTGCCGACGCCGGCGCTCCAGTAGTCGGCCGAACCGCGGCCGTCCTTGCTCGGCTTGTCCTGGTAGCGCAGCGGCTTGCCGTTGCCGAAGATGTCGATCTTCTCGCCGAGCAGGTAGTCGCCCCGGTCCTGGGCGTTGTTCGCGTTCCACTCCACCGCGGTGCCGAAGATGTCCGAGGTGGCCTCGTTCAGGCCGCCGGACTCGCCGGAGTACTGCAGGTTCGCGGTGGCGGAGGTGACGCCGTGGCTGAACTCGTGACCGGCCACGTCGAGCTGGGTCAGGGGGTGCTGGTTGCTCGCGCCGTCGCCGTAGGTGATGGTGAAGGACTGGTCGTCCCAGAAGGCGTTCTGGTAGGCGTTGCCGTAGTGGACCCGGGAGACCGGGGCCCGTCCGTCGTTCTTGATGCCGTTGCGGTGCAGGACGTTCTTGTAGAAGTCCCAGGTCTGGGCGGCGCCGTAGGCGGCGTCCACGGCGGCGGTCTGGTTGTTGGCGGCGCTGCCGTTGCCCCACGCGTTGTCCGCGTCGGAGAAGACGGTCCCCGTGCCGCTCGTGCGGTGCTTGAGGTCGACGGTGCCGGATCCGCCGCGGACGCCGTCGACGAGGTCGTAACCCTTGGACGACTTGGTGGTGTTGAGGCTGACCGTGCCGCTGTACTGGCTGGCGCCGGAGCCGACCGCGCCGACCTGGGCGGCGCCCGGCCTGGCGGCCGCGGAGCCGCCCTGTGCGGTGGCGCCGTCGGCTATGTCGTCGATCAGCTGGATCTCGAACAGCTTCTTGCCGGTGTCGGCGTCGGTGATGACGCGCAGGCGGCTCGGCGTGACCCCGTCGTGCTGGGTTCCGGTGACGACGGTCTCGTAGGCGAGGACGGGCTTGCCGTCGGCGGCCCAGATGACCTTGCGCGGGGCGTCTCCTGCGGCGACTGCCGTGGTGTTCGCGGCCTCGGCGGCCTGGACCGCAGCTGAACGGGCGGCGGCCGGGGCCTGCTTCGGGGTGACCGAAGCGACCTTGATGTCGTACTCCGTGGCCTTGGTGACGTCCTTGACGGCGCCGTCGGCGCCGCGGTGGACGACGAGGTCGCCGCCGAGGACCGGAAGACCGGCATAGGTGCGCTCGTAGCGGGTGTGGACCGTGCCGTCGGCGTCCTTGACGACGTCCTTGACGACCAGCTGCTCCTCGCCGCCGAGGCCGAGCGACAGGGCGGTGGCCGCGGCGGAGGCGCTGTCGACACGCTCCTGAACGGGACCTGCGGATGCGCCGGAGGCGCCGGCGGCGAGCAGGGTGCCGGTGAGGACGGCTGCGCCGGACACGAGGGCGAGACGACGTGCCCTGCCGCCTGCGGGGGAAAGCGAGAACATTCGGTATCTCCAGAGAGTCGTGGGGAGTTGGACGGGATCGCCGTCCACCTCTGCAAGGAGGAATGCCTTGATGAGGAGGGAGACTCTCAGCCGACCGTGGACATGTCACGGGGCACAAAAGGCGGTTCGGCCGGTGATGCCGGATTCGCCGCCCGTCTCTTCACGCGAAGGACAAGACGCCGCAACGTGCCGACACAGATGTCACGGCCGGCACAGGAATCCGCAACACGCAGGAAAGGAAGATCCGTCGCGCAGAACCGTCGTGCACCGGCTCCGTGTTGCGCGCGTGCTGCGGGAACGTGAACCCGATGAACAAGCCGTGTCCGGCGGCTCCGCAAGGATCCGGATCGCACGGGCGGCGGCTAGCGTCCCCCTCAGCGCCGTTCCGAGGAGCAACCGCCACACGGAACCGAGGGCCCGGCCGCACCATCGGCCGCCGCCACGTCGGCCGACCTCACAGCGCCGGGCACACCCGCGGCCCCCGTCGGCCCCCACTGACTGCCCCTTCAGCTGCTAGGACCCCACCCCGATGCCGTTCTCCCTGCCCGCCGGCGGGCGCCTCGCCGTGCTCGCCTGCTCCCTCGCCGTGGCCTTGGGCGCCGCCGGCCTCGCCGGAGCCCCGGCCTCCGCTGCCGGCTCCGCCGCCGCTGCCGCCTCCGCCGCCGACCCGGCGGCCCCGTACGGTCCGCAACCGCCGCAGAACCCGTTCACCGCGGCCAACGGCGCCGCGACCATGCACGGCGACAGCGCCTCCAGCGGCACCACGGCCTACCCCGGGCCCGGAACGGCCGCCGTCAACTACGCCCGCACGGCGCTGGCTTCGGCCTGCCCCACCGTGGTCGTGGGCGGCGACGGCTACGTGACAGCCCTGTGCACCACGATCTTCGGCCAGACGCCGACCGTCCACCTGCTCGACCCCGCCACCGGAGCGGACCTCGCCTCCCTCGCCCTGCCCAAGGGCAGTCTCTTCGGCGGCGTCTACGCCTACCTCGACAACGGCGACCGCCTCGTCGTGGTCGACGGCGACAACGACCTCCTGCGCATCGGCCACCACCGCTCCGGTTCCGGATGGACGCTCCGGATCGACCGGTCCACCCCCCTGGGCAGTGCGGTCCCGGCCGGGGACAACATCGTCGGCCTGACCCCCGCCTGGGACGGCAAGGTCTGGTTCGCCACCAGCGGCGGCGTGATCGGCACCGTCGACACCGACACCGGGGCGGTACGCAGCATCAGCACCGGCGAAGGCGTCCAGAACAGCATCTCCACCGTCCCCGGCCGCACCGCAGTCGCCACCGACCACGCCCTGTACCTGCTGTCGTCCGGCCCCGACGGCACACCCGTCGTGGACTGGCGCGCCCCGTACGACCGCGGCCCGGCCCGCAAGCCCGGCCAGCTCAGCTGGGGTACGGGCACCACCCCGAGCTTCTTCGGACCGGGCAACGGCACCGAGTACGTCACCATCGTCGACAACGCCGCCCCGCACGGGAACCTGCTCGTCTACCGCGCGGCCGGCGGACCGGACCCCATCTGCCGGATCCCCGTGCTCACCCAGTACGCCCGCAGCGGCACCGAGGACGCCGTCATCGCCTCCGGCCGCAGCGTCTTCGTCACCAACACCTACGGCTACCCCTACCCGGCCCTGCCCGCGGGCGCGCCGGCCAGTCAGCCGTCCTCCGCGGACTTCGACGGCGGCCTCAGCCGGATCGACGTCAACGACCGGGGAACGGGCTGCCAGGTGGTGTGGAACAGCCCGGTGAAATCCGCCGCGCTGCCGCGCCTCTCCCTGGCCGACGGGAAGATCTACACCGTCTCGGTGACCGGGCCGACCGGCAGCGCCGGCCTCAACACCTTCGCCCAGTACCACCACGCCGTCGTCGACCCGGCCACCGGCGCCCAGCTCAGCAGCTCCTACCTGGGCATCGGACTGGTCTACAACCCGCTCCAGATGCGGGGCACGGCCGCCCCGGACGGCACGCTCTACCAGGGCACCGAAACCGGGGTGGTCCGCATCTCCAAGCGCTGACGACCAGGTCACCCCCGCCGGGGACGACCGCGCCGCGGCCGCACGGCCTGCCCC
>NZ_JBHYVA010000787.1:0-3690 GCF_042750055.1 Streptomyces sp. NPDC059456 | reverse complement strand
CCCCTCACCGGCCGCAGGCTCGCGGTCGCCCTCGGCGTGCCCGTGGCGCTCGCCGGCATCGTCGTCACCGGCCTCACCGTCCTCGACGAGGGGGACCGGGCCACCTGCAGGCCCCCGCTCGAACTCCGGCTGCTCACCGACCCCGACCTCGAACCCACCCTGCGCAAGGCGGCGGACGCGTACCTCGCGTCGAACGCGAACCGGACGGGAAACGGGTGCCGGCGCAGCGGCATCACCGTCTACAGCGCCGGAGCCGCGGCCACCGCCACCGCGTTCCAGCACCGG
Organism: Streptomyces sp. NPDC059456; assembly: GCF_042750055.1. NCBI lineage: Bacteria > Bacillati > Actinomycetota > Actinomycetes > Kitasatosporales > Streptomycetaceae > Streptomyces > Streptomyces sp. NPDC059456. The sequence continues at coordinate 3,405 of NZ_JBHYVA010000787.1, read as the reverse complement.
TCCGACCCGTGGCAGCGGCCGGCGGGCGACGACGACAACCCGCAGCGCGACATCGGCCCCCAGCCGGACATCTGGATCCCGGCCTCGTTCGCGAGCGTGAACCGGGCCCGCCCCGCCCCCGCCGAGCGGGCCTACGCCACGCTGGAGGCCGATCCCGAACCGTTCGCGTACTCCCCGGTCGTGCTCGCCGTACCGCAGAAGCCGGGGGCGCAGCCGGACGACCGGGTGGGGACCCTCGCCGCGCTGATGCGGGCGCTCAGGAAGCGCGAGACGAGCGCCGAGGTACGGCGCACCGACCCGGAGAACACCGACGCGGGCTTGCTCGCGACGATGGGCCTGTACGGGGCAGGAGCGCCGGACCCGGCCGGCGCCGAACACGAGGTGGCCCAGGCGGGACCGCCCGCACGCACCGGCGCGGACCTGCTGTGCACCCTGCCCGACGACGACGCCGCGGACGAGCGCACCACCGCCCTGCTGCCGGAGTTCCTGCTCAAGACCGCCGTGGGCTGCGACAGCACGACGCGGGCGCGGCGGATCGCCGAGTACCCCGTAGACGTCCCCGGTCTCACCCCGACGTTCGTACGCGTGCGCTGGCTGCCCGCCGACCGCGACCGGACCGAGCGGGACGCCGCCGTGCAGGGCTTCCGTACGTGGCTGACCGGCAAGGACGCGGCCGGGAAGAACGCGTCCGCGCCGGCATCCGCGGCACCCGGCGGCCCCGCCGTCTTCGGGCAGGACGGCTTCCGGAGCGCCACGGGCGGCCACCGGCTCCTCGGCACCGGCGACTTCGGGGCCCTGGACGACCCCGGCCCGCTCACCTCCACCGCGGTCCCCTCCGAGATGACCAGGGCGCTCAAGGGCTACCGGGACGCCAACGGCCCGGGCCGGGTGCTCTTCCTCCTCGACTCTTCGGGCTCCATGGGCAGTCTGTGGGAGGGCCCGGGCGGCGCGCCCGGCATCATCGGCCAGTCCCTCGCCGGCCTCGGTGACCAGGACGAATACGGGGTCTGGGGCGTCGCCTCCGAGCCCGGCAGCCCCCGTGCGTACGGGGAGGTGCTCTCCTTCGGGAAGCACCCGCGCAAGGAGGCCCAGGCGGCCATCGCCGCTTCCGCCCAGGTCAAGGACCTGGAAGCCGACCCCTACCGGGCACTGGCCGCGGCCCTGGAGTTCATGGGGCAGCGCGGCACCGACGACCACCGGCCGCAACTGATCGTCTACATCACGGACGACGAGGACAACGGCCGGCTGACCGAGGGCAACCGGCTCGGCGAGCTCCTCGGATCGCCGCTGCTGAAGAAGACCCCGGTGGTCATGGCCTCCCTGGACGGCGGCGGCTGCGACAAGGGCAAACCCGACGCGGCCCTCTCCGAGGCGAGTGGCGGCCGCTGCCTGGACACCAAGAGCGATCTCGTCGCCCGCCTGCGGGACGAGGTCGCCAGGACCGGAACGGGGGAGTGAGGATGAGGCACGGTCCAGGACGCCCCCGCGTTCCCGGCCGCCGGGTACGGCTCCGCGCGTCCGCGCTGCTCCTGGCCCTGCTGTTCGCGACGGGATGCGACTCCGGTGGCGCCGGCGGTCCGGGCGGGACGGACGGACCCGGCGGCCCGTCCGGCGCCTCGGCCGCCCTCGACGTCCCCGGCGAGATCGTGCTGGCCAGCGGCCGGGACGTGACCGGCAAGGGCGGCATCCGCCAGCAGCTCATCGACGAGTGGAACAACCGGCAGAAGAACAAGGGCTCCGGCAACCACGCCCGCCTGGTCGAGCTGCCCGGGTCGGCGGACCAGCAGCGCAGCCAGCTGCTGGGTGCGCTGCAGTCCGGCAGCGCCGAGTACGACGTGGTCAACCTCGACGTCACCTGGGTCCCGGAGTTCGCCGCCGCGGGGCTCGTCCAGCAGCTCCCCGCCCGGCTCGTCGACTCCGACGTCATCCCGTCCGTGGCAGCGACCGCCCGCTGGGGGGACCGGCTGTACGCCGTCCCCTTCAACAGCGATGTCGGCTTGCTCTTCTACCGCCGCGACTACCTCACGGCCGCCGGCGTCACGAACCCGGACCTCGGCAAGGACACGGGCTGGCCCACCGTCCGGCACCTGATCGAAGCCCTCGACGCCGCGGGCAGGAAGCTGCCCGGCAGGTACGAGAAGGGCTGGACCGCGCAGCTCGACGCATCGTACGAAGGCCTCACCGTGAACGGCATCGAGGCCTTCGCCTCCGCCGCCGACGGGAAGTTCGCCCTCACCGGCGAGGACGGCCGCTACACCGGCTCCGTGGAGGATCTGAAGGCGGGTCTGGACGAACTGCGCAACCGCACCCAGGCCGCCTACACCCTGCCGGACGCCGTCCACTCCGACGAGGCGGACACGCTGACCGACTTCGCGGGCGGCCGCACCGGCTTCGTGCGCCACTGGCCGTACGCGTACCGCACGCTCCACCAGTCCCTGTTGCCGGAGCAGCTCGGCGTGGCCCCGCTCCCGGGCAAAGCGGTACTGGGCGGGCAGAACCTGGCCCTCGCCCGGGGTTCGCAGCACACCGGCGCCGCCCGCGACCTCATCGAGTTCCTGACCAGCAGGGAGAACGAACGCTGCCTGCTCGACGCGGGTTTCGCCGCCACGCGGCTCTCCGCGTACGAGGACAACAACGTGACCTGTACAGCGGCGAAGCCGCCCGGTCAGGCCGGTGCCGCCCCGTCGGGCGAGCGCACGGACCGGATGCCGCGGGACCCCTCAGGCCGTCCCGCCTACGCCCGCGGCACCCTGCTCCCCGCCCTGGAGAACGCCGTCCAACGGCCGCGCACCCCCTTCTACGGCGCCTTCAGCCAGACGTTCACCGCACAACTGGCGCGGCTCCAAGAGGACAAGCCGCCGTCCGACGGGGAGCTCGCCGGGGAACTGCACGCGCAGCTGAAACGGGCCCTGCCGCCGGGCTGACCCGCCGCGCCGCGGGTCATGCGACCCGGCCGTGGTCGGGTTCCCGGTGCATGCCCGTGCACAGCGCCCAGATGATGAAGATGTTGACGGCGACCAGCACCGTGGCCCAGAGGGGGTAGTACGGGATCGAAAGGAAGTTGGCGAGGGCGCCGAGTCCTGCGACGAAGACGCCGAAGAAGCGCGCCCACAGGGCTCCGCTGAGCACGGCGAAGCCGGCGAGGACGATGAGGATGCCCACGATGAGGTGGATCCAGCCCCAGCCGGTCAGGTTGAACTCGAACACGTAGTGGCGCGTCGTGAAGAACAGGTCGTCCTTGGCGATGGCCGCAATGCCCTCGAAGATCGCCATCGCGCCACCGAAGATCATCAGCGCTGCCGCGAAGGCGGTGGTTCCGGAAACGGGCCCGTGCGTCGGGCTCGGACCGCTGTGAGCCGATGTGGATCGTGCGGCGTCACTGGCCATGTCGGCCTCCTTGCTAGG
>NZ_JBHYVA010000786.1:0-3693 GCF_042750055.1 Streptomyces sp. NPDC059456 | reverse complement strand
TCCCCCCGGAGAGACTGTCTCCCCCCCCCGCCCGCCCCCCCACCCCCCCCCCCCCCCCCCCCCCACACCGGTCCGTGGGGCCAGGATCGGTGCATGCTCTGGTCAGACCCGAAGGACGAGCCGCCCCGGGACATGCGGGACGTGCAGGCGATGGTGCGGCGGATGACCGTGGTGGTCGTCCTCGCGATGCTGGTCGTCGTGTACGTGCTGGGCGTGGGCTTCTAGGGCGCGGGCTTCCAGGGCGCGGGCCTTCGGGGCGCCCCTACGATGGCGGGCATGACTGCTGCTGCCCACGCCCTCGTCCTCGCCTCCGCCTCACCCGCCCGGCTCAACCTGCTGCGGCAGGCCGGCATGGCCCCGCACGTGATCGTCAGTCACTTCGACGAGGACGCGCTCAGCGCGGACACCCCGGCCGAGCTCGCGCTGGCGCTGGCCGAGGCCAAGGCGGACGTCGTGGCGGCCCTGGACGAGGCCGCGGGCGCGCTGGTGATCGGCTGCGACTCGGTGCTGGAGCTGGACGGCGAGGCGCTCGGCAAGCCGGCGGACGCCGAGGAGGCCACGGCGCGCTGGAAGTCGATGCGCGGGCGGGCGGGCGTGCTGCGCACCGGGCACTGCGTGATCGACACGGCGACCGGGCGCCGGGTCTCGGCCACGGCGTCCACGACGGTCCGGTTCGGCGAGCCGACGGACGCCGAGGTGGCCGCGTACGTGGCGAGCGGCGAGCCGCTGCACGTGGCCGGTGCCTTCACCCTGGACGGGCTGTCGGCGCCGTTCATCGAGGGCATCGACGGCGACCCCGGCAACGTCATCGGGCTGTCGCTGCCGCTGCTGCGCTCCCTGCTGGCCGAACTGGGCGTGTCCATCACGGATTTGTGGGCCTGAGCTCCCCGTACGGCGGAGGCGGGGTGTCCTGGACGTCCTGGACGTCCGGGGCGCCCGCCGGGGCTCCCCCGGGGCCTCCCGGGGCTCCGGTGGCCCCCGGGGTCGCCGTGCCCTCGTCCTGGGCCGCGTAGAGCGTCAGGGTCAGGACGAGCAGGCACAGGATCACCATCGTCACCGTGAAGGCGCCCCAGCCGACGAGGCCGGCGGCGACGGCGCCGAGCAGCCCGTGGGTGACGGCGGCGGTGACGAGCACGACGCGCGCGAAGGTTCCCGGGGCCCGGTCCCGTACGGCGACCACGGCGAGGAGCACGGCGCACAGGAGCAGGAACGCGCCGATGCCCGCCCCCATCGCGTACGTTGCCGTGGACATGACATCAGGGTCCATGCCCGCGATCGACATCGACTGGTTGCGGGTGGTCCGGCCCAGGACCAGGTGGACGAGAACGAGGACCGCCGCCTCGGCGACGAGCACGATCGCGGCCAGCCCGGCCACGAGTCTGCGCAGCACGACGCCCACGGCGAACCCACCCCTCCAACGACTCCCCGGCCACAAGCCTGTTCGACGCCCTGGAGGCTACTAACGGGTAAACGTACGGACAAGGGGGCCGGGCCGCTTCGTTGCACGAGGGGCCCCGCCCGGCGATCACGCAAAGAATGTGTGGGCCGTTCGTAGGGACTCGACAAAGAATCACAGGGGCCCGCTGACCCGGCGAACAGAGACCTCGGATGGGTGACGGGGTTACTGTGCAGTTGGGGATCCCCCTGACCTGGGGCGCCACAAGGGCTTTCCTCGCTTGAGGCAGACTCGAATCACACTCCGTGTGGGCAAGGTCACCTCTAGGGAAGGGTCGAAACGCCGTGTGGGCTGTCCCTAAACTCAGCTTGTTTCAAGGAGGGAGCCATCGTGCGCAAGGTGCTCATCGCCAACCGTGGCGAAATCGCTGTCCGCGTTGCTCGGGCCTGCCGGGATGCCGGAATCGCAAGCGTAGCCGTCTACGCCGATCCGGACCGGGACGCCCTGCACGTCCGCGCGGCCGACGAAGCTTTCGCGTTGGGCGGTGACACCCCGGCCGCCAGCTACCTGGACATCTCCAAGGTCCTGCAGGCCGCCGCCGATTCCGGCGCGGACGCCATCCATCCCGGATACGGCTTCCTCTCCGAGAACGCCGACTTCGCGCAGGCCGTCCTCGACGCGGGCCTGACCTGGATCGGCCCGCCCCCGCAGGCCATCCGCGACCTCGGCGACAAGGTCGCCGCCCGGCACATCGCCCAGCGCGCCGGCGCGCCGCTCGTCGCCGGCACCCCGGACCCGGTGTCCGGTGCCGACGAGGTCGTCGCGTTCGCCAAGGAGCACGGCCTGCCGATCGCGATCAAGGCCGCCTTCGGCGGTGGCGGTCGCGGCCTGAAGGTCGCCCGCACCCTCGAAGAGGTGCCGGAGCTCTACGAATCGGCCGTCCGTGAGGCCGTCGCCGCGTTCGGCCGCGGCGAGTGCTTCGTCGAGCGCTACCTCGACAAGCCGCGGCACGTCGAGACCCAGTGCCTGGCCGACTCCCACGGCAACGTGGTCGTCGTCTCGACCCGTGACTGCTCGCTCCAGCGCCGCCACCAGAAGCTGGTGGAGGAGGCTCCCGCGCCGTTCCTGTCCGAGGCGCAGAACGCCGAGCTGTACGCCGCCTCGAAGGCGATCCTGAAGGAGGCCGGCTACGTCGGCGCCGGCACGGTCGAGTTCCTGGTCTCCGCCGACGGCCTGATCTCCTTCCTGGAGGTCAACACCCGTCTGCAGGTCGAGCACCCGGTCACCGAAGAGGTCTCCGGCATCGACCTCGTGCGCGAGATGTTCCGCATCGCCGACGGCGAGGAGCTCGGCTACGGCGACCCCGTGCTGCGCGGCCACTCGTTCGAGTTCCGCATCAACGGCGAGGACCCGGGCCGCGGCTTCCTGCCGGCCCCGGGCACCGTCACCAAGTTCGCCGCGCCGTCGGGTCCGGGCGTCCGCCTCGACACGGGCGTGGAGTCCGGCTCGGTCATCGGCCCGGCCTGGGACTCGCTGCTCGCCAAGCTGGTCGTCACGGGCGCCACCCGCGAGCAGGCCCTGCAGCGCGCCGCGCGTGCGCTGGCCGAGTTCGAGGTGGAGGGCATGGCCACGGCCATCCCGTTCCACCGCGCGGTCGTCACGGACCCCGCCTTCGCCCCGGCGGACGGCAGCCCGTTCACGGTCTTCACCCGCTGGATCGAGACCGAGTTCGTCAACGAGATCCCGGCGTTCGCCGCTCCCGCGGCCGAGGACGCCGAGGACGAGCCGGGCCGCGAGACGGTGGTCGTCGAGGTCGGCGGCAAGCGCCTGGAGGTCTCGCTGCCGTCCTCGCTGGGCATGACCCTGGCCCGCACGGCCGCCGCGGGCGGCGCCAAGCCCAAGCGCCGTGCGGCGAAGAAGTCCGGTCCGGCGGCTTCCGGCGACACCCTCGCGTCCCCGATGCAGGGCACGATCGTCAAGGTCGCGGTCGAGGAGGGCCAGCAGGTCAACGAGGGCGACCTGATCGTCGTCCTGGAGGCCATGAAGATGGAGCAGCCGTTGAACGCGCACCGCTCCGGCACGATCGTCGGCCTCACCGCCGAGGTGGGCGCGAGCCTCACCTCCGGGGCCACCATCTGCGAGATCAAGGACTGACGTCCTCGACCCGGCCCGGGGGCGGGGGGCCGGGCGGGGCGGGGCGGGGGGGCGGCGCGGGACGGGGGCGGGGGCGCGGGCCGCCCCCCCACCGCCCCCGCCCGGAGACGCACCACCAACACCCTCGACACACACACGACCCT
>NZ_JBHYVA010000785.1:0-3704 GCF_042750055.1 Streptomyces sp. NPDC059456 | reverse complement strand
GCCCGTTCCCGTAAACCAGGTCGATGAGCATGCCCCGGTTATTGGGGAAGGCCAGCTGGCGGTATTCCCAGTACGTGTAGTGCCGGTCGTACTTGAGGTGGCGCTGTAGCACGTCTTAGATCCCGGCCTCCCGCAGCGCGTCCAGGACGGCCGGGGAGACGTCGTGGTGCACGTCCGCCACCCCCGGTACGACCACGGTGTCGGCGTACCGCAGCCGGTCGATGCCGTGGTGCACCACGATGTCGAAGCCGCCCACGACCCGGTGCGGACCGGGAGTCTCGGCGCACAGCTCGAACCGGTACCACCACTCCACGTCCAGCTCCGGCCGGGACACCGCGAACACCTCGGCGACCGTGGCGAGCTCGAACGGGGCCATCCCGTCGAAGGCGAGGCAGGCGATCCGATGCTGGCGCATGGCGGAATCCTAGCGGTACACGCCGTTCACGACACTGTCGGACGACGGCTGCGAGGCCCGAAGCTTGCGGCATGAAACCCGCCACCGCTGCTCCGCTCACTTTCGGGATGCTCGTCTTCGACGAGGTCGAGGTACTCGACATGGGAGGCCCCTTCGAGGTCTTCAGCACCGCCGGCCGATTCGCCCGCACGGCCGCCGACGAGCCGCTGCTGCGCGTGGTGACGGTCGCGGTGTCCGACCGGCCGGTCCGTGCCCGCGGCGGGTTGAAGGTCGTCGCGGATCACACCCTCGACCAGGACCCGCCCTTCGACGTGCTGGTGATCCCCGGCGGCGTCACCACGGCGGTGGAGGCGGACGCGCGCGTCATCGACTGGCTGGACCGTCGCCGCAAGACCTCCTCGCTGACGTTCAGCATCTGCACCGGGGCCTTCCTGCTGGCCGCGACCGGGGCCCTGAACGGCCGGCCGGCCACGACCCACTGGGAGGACCAGGCCGAACTGGCCGAGCGCTGGCCGGACATCCGGGTGCGCACGGACGCCCGGTGGGTCGACGACGGCGACATCGTCACCTCCGCGGGGATCAGCGCGGGCATCGACGCCAGCCTGCACATCGTGGGCCGGCTCTTCGGCGAGCCGCTGGCCCGTCGTACCGCCCTCCAGATGGAGTACGACCGGACGGCCCCCGGTCACACGGGCTGATCACACGCCGCCCCGGTGCTCACCGGGGCGGCGCCCACCGGGGTGCCGCGCACCGCCGGGGGAGCGTCACGGTTCCGGGCCGGTGCTCGAAGGTGTCCATCACCAGCCACTCGTCCAGCTCGGGGTCGTACAGGTTCTGGACACCGAACTGCAGCACCTGCCAGAAGGTGCCCCGGTCGTGCTCGTCGACGTAGACGTCGCCCAGCGCGAGCGGCAGCCGCGGGTGATTCCCGGGCGGCAGGTCCGGGAAGACCACGCCCACCCTCCAGTGGTTCACCTTCCGCTGCGGGCGGGTGCCCCGCAGGGTCTCCGGCCCGACGAACCGGGCCTTCTCGAACGCCTGGTTGAGCGCTTCCAGGTTGAAGCCCGGGATGGCCGAACAGGGGTGTTCGGTCAGGCCGGGCCATTTGTACGTCAGTGTGTAGAGCGTGTCGTGGTAGATCAGGTTGGTGAACCAGATCGGGTACTGCGGGCCTCCCGCGGTCATCTGGCTGTCGCCGTCCCTGCCCTCCCAGGTGAACGGCACGGTGATGCCCAGGTCGCGGACGATCCACTTGCCCTTGCCGCGGAAGTCGCGGGGAAGACGGGGCGGAGGCGGAGTCGGGGAGCCTTGCCGCCGTGCGGCCGCGGCCATGCCTCCGGACGACGGCGCGGACCCGGTCCGGGACGCGGCGGCGACCGGCGGAGGAGCCGCCAGGACGAGGGCGACCACTGCGGCAAGTGCGGCCGGCACGGCCGTCCGACGTGCGCCTTTCCAACCCATGGTCTCCCTCGGCTGTCGCGTCAGGCGCCGTCGCGGCGCAGGGACAAACACGGCGATGCTGGGACACCGTCCCCGGAATCACAGATTCCGAAACCGGCGGCACCGGGGTGGGGACGGGAGGGTGACGCCGCATGCGGCGACCGGCGCACTCTGTGGTGCTTCAGTCCGACAGTTCCCACAGCAGCCGGTAGTACGCGATCCGTTCCGGGTCCGGTTCGACTCCGTAGGCTTCGAGCAGCGGCTCTTCCCAGCCCGGGCCGTAGTTCCACTGCGTGCTCCAGGTGGCGACGGCGAGGTCCGCCCAGCGGTCGGCGACACCGAGCGTGCCGAGGTCGACGTGCCCGGTCCACGTGCCGTCGTCGCCGACCAGGGTGTTGGGGGCGCAAGCGTCGCCGTGGCAGACCACGAACCGGTCGACGGGCGGGACGTCGGCGAGTACGTCGAGTGCGCGCTCGACGGTGCCGAAGTGCCGGAGGTCCTCAGGCCAGTCGGCCGGGTCGGTGCGGCCCGCGGCCGCTCGCGACCGTACCCTCTCCAGCCGTTCCCCGGCCGACCAGTCGAAGGGGCAGTCCGCGACGGGCAGCACGTCATGGAGCGCGCGCAGCCCGGAGCCGATCGCGCGCACCGCGGTGCCGGGGTCGCGTTTCCAGTGGTCGTCCACCGCCATCCGGCCGGGCAGGCCGTGGGTGACGATCCAGGACCCGGCTTCGTCGGCGCCTTCGCCGAGTACCCGCGGCACCACCGCGAACCTCGCCGCCCACCGCAGGCGCGCCACCTCGGCCGCAAGGTCGATCCCGCTGCCGGCCGGCGTCCACTTGACGAACCGCCGGGTGGCGCCCAGGCCCACCTGGAACGTCAGCCCGCCGAGGTCGTTCTGCCATACGGCCCGTACCGGCTGCCCCGCCGCGAGCTCGGTGACGGCGCGAGGTGCCCCGACGGGTCCCTGGGGCGAGGTGGCGATCATGCGCTCATTCTCACCGGAGCGGCCGGCGGCGGGCCAGGCATTTCCGGCTGCCGCGCCCGGCCACCCCGGCCGCCCCGCCCACCCCGTCCGCCCCGTCCGCCCTTCCGTCTCCAACCTGCGTCGTTCCTAGAATGGCCGGGTGAAGGACATCGATGCGATCGCGGCCTTGCAGGATCCGGTACGGCGCCGGCTGTACGAGTACGTGGCGGCGCAGGGCCGTGAGGTCGGCCGCAACGAGGCCGCCGAAGCGGTGGGGGTGGCGCGCACGCTCGCCGCGCACCACCTGGACAAGCTGGCCGAGGCCGGGCTGCTGGACAGCGGCAGCCGCCGCCTGACGGGCCGCTCGGGGCCGGGGGCGGGCCGCCCCGCCAAGGTGTACACGCGGGCGCGGGCCGAGCGGTCGGTCTCGCTGCCCGCCCGCGACTACCGCACCGTCGCCGAACTGCTCGCCGAGGCCGCCGAGCAGGCCGGGCTGGATGCCGGGCTCTGCGCCGTCGCGCGCCGCCGGGGCGAGGCCCTGCGGGGATCGGCCGTGCCCTGCGCGGGCCTCGAAGAGGCCGTGGACGTGCTGGCCGCCCGCGGCTACGAACCGTACGTGGCGGACGGCGGGGCGGCCGCACCCGTCGTCCGCATGCGCAACTGCCCCTTCCATGCGGTCGCGGAAGGCTTTCCGCCGCTCGTCTGCGGCATGAACCTCGCGCTGCTGGAGGGGCTGCTCGGCGCCGACGCTCCCGTCCGCGCACGGATGGACGCCCGGCCGGGGGAGTGCTGCGTGGTGGTCGAGGCGGCAGGACTCTAAAAACAACAACCATTGACATAGAAATGAGCTTGTGGGGGGGGGGGGGGGCGGGCGGTCGCTCGACG
>NZ_JBHYVA010000784.1:0-3706 GCF_042750055.1 Streptomyces sp. NPDC059456 | reverse complement strand
CACCGCGGCCCCGCGGGGCGAGCGGGCGGTGCGCTCCGCGGTGGTGATCGGCGGCTACCCCTGGACGGACCTGGCACCGGAGGCGGTGGGCCTGGCGTTCGGCGCCTTCGCGGCCTGCGGCGGCGACTTCCCGTCCTCGGTCCTGACGGCGGTGAACATGGGCCGCGACGCGGACACCACCGCGGCGGTGGCCGGCGCCCTCTCCGGCGCCCTGTCGGGCGTCTCCGCGATCCCGGAAGCCTGGGCGGCGGCGATCGGCCCGGTCCGAGGCAGCTGCCTCCCCTCGATGCGGGGCTACCACGTCCTGGACATCGCCGACCTCCTCACCCCGGAAACCGAGCCCGCCCGATGACCGCGCCGACCCCGTCCCCGACGGCCCCGGACCTCCCCGGCCCGACCCCGTCCCCGACGGCCCCGGCGGGAACCCCGCGCACGGACCCGCGTCAGTGCCCGGCCCAGACCCCGGCCACGGCCCAGACTCCGGCCACGGCCACGACAGCGGACACGAGCGCGGCCACGGCCCCGGACTCGCCCCCGGACTCGTCCCCGTCGTCGGCCGGGGCCCTTGCGCCGGCCCCGGACCCGGGCTCGGCACCGGTGCCCGGCAGCGGCACGCCGCCGCCCGCTCCGGCGGAGAGCCGTAGGCCCGGGGGGCCGTTGCCCGTGCCGACGGGCGCCGTGCTGCGGGCCGGCGCAGCGCAGGTCGGCGCCCCCGCCCCGCCCCTTCCCGAAACCGCGGCCGCGCCCCGCGCCGCTCTGCACGCCGGGGCGGCCGAGGCCTCGACGGCTCCCGCCGGGGCCGGGCAGGTCCGTGGCGCGGCCGGGGGCGGCAGCGCCGGGCACGCCCCCGCAGGGCCCGCCGGGGCGGTCGTGCCCGTACCGACCGCGGCCGGGGACGGAGCCCCCGGTGGGCCGCGCCGGATCGAGGGGGTGCTGCTCGGGCTGGCCGCGGGGGACGCCGCCGGATGGCCGGCCGCCCGGCACCGGGCCAGCCGCATGCCCGAGTGGACCCGCCGCCTCACCCGCGAGCTCGACACCTTCGCCGAGCAGAACCAGACCACCACCCTCCCCGTGCCCATCGCCCTGAACCAGCCCCCCGAGCCCCTGCGCCTGGGGCCCTCCGACGACGCCGAATGGGCCGCCTTCGCCGCCGAGTCCGTGCTCACCGCGGCCGGCGTGCTACTCAGCGACCTCTCCCGGTCCCGCCGCATGCGGGCCGCCATCGACCTCGCCTGGAACGCCCTGGCCAGCGAGATCGCCGCCGCGGCCGAACGCGCCCCCGAAGTCGAGTCCGCCGTCCTCCCGCTGCGTGCCCGCATCTCCGTCCGGGCCGGCCTCGGCAACCTCGCCGCCGGTCTGCGCCCGCCCGCCACCGGCCACGACAACCCGCACTACTTCGACGACGCCGCCTGCGTGCGCGCCTGCGTCCTCGCCGTCGTCCACCCCGCAGACCCCGCCGCGGCCGCCGACCTCGCCGAGTTCGACGCCCGCTACACCCAGGACGGCGACGGGGTCCACGGCGCCCGCGCGATGGCCGCCGCCATCGCGACCGCCCTCGCCGGCGGCGACACCGACAGCGCCGTCGACGCCGCCCTCGCACAGCTTCCCGCGGCCACCGAGATCGGCCGCAACGCCCGGCACGCCGTCCAGCTCGCCCGTGCCCGCACGGACGGCCCCGGCAGCGCCTTCGCCATCGTCCCCACCCTCGAACACGAGATCGTCGACCACGTCTACAGCTACGGCATCGCCGCCGCCGAGACCGTCCCCGTCGCCCTCGCCCTCACCACCGCCGCCCGCGGCAGGGTCGCCGAGGCCGTCCCGGCCGCCGCCTGCCTGTCCCGCGTCGCGGACTCCGCCCCCGCCCTGGCCGGCGCGCTCTGCGGCGCCCTCGGCGGCGGCGAGGCGATCCCCACCGCCTGGCGCGAAGCCTGCCGCACCCTCTCCGGCTGCGCCCTGCCCCGCCTCGCCGGCACCGACCTCGTCGAACTCGCCGCGCTCCTCGCTCGCACGGAACTCACCTCACCCAAGGGATGATTCGGACATGACGCTCACTCTGGAAGACCGGGCGGCCGGCTGCCTCGTCGGAGCCGCCGTCGGCGATGCGCTCGGCGGGCCGGTGGAGGGCTGGTCCCCGGACCGGATCGTGGAACGGCACGGCGGCCGCGTGCACGGCATCGTCGGCCCGTGGCACGAGGACTGGCGCACGGCCCGCCCCATCGCGCCGTACCACAAGGGCGACGGCCACGTCACCGACGACACCCTGATGACGCACGCGCTGGTACGGGTCTACGAGGCCGTACGGGACCACCTCGACGCCTACGCGATCGCCGAGCACCTGGTCCCGGACCTGATGACCAATCCGCGCTGGATCCCCGAACTCGAAGCCGAGGCCCTGCCCCTCCAGCGGATCTTCCTCGCGGAGAAGTGGATCGTGACCCGGCTGCACTACGCCCACGCGGACCCCCGCGAGGCGGGCAACGGCAACATCGTCAACTGCGGCGCGGCGATGTACATGGCGCCGGTCGGCATCGTCAACGCGGGCCATCCGGCGGGCGCGTACGCGGAGGCGCTGGACATCGCCGGGGCGCACCAGTCCTCGTACGGGCGGGAGGCGGCCGGCGTCTTCGCGGCGGCGGTGGCGGCGGCCTGCATGCCGGGGGCGACGGCCTCCTCCGTGGTGGACGCGGCCCTCGCGCTGGCCAAGGACGGCACCCGTGAGGCGATCGCCGCGGTGTGCGAAGTGGCGGGCCGCCACCGGGACTTCGAGTCGGCGCTGGCCCCGCTGCGGGCGGCGGTGGCCCCGTACGACTCGGTGGGGCCGGACTACCGCTCCCCCTCGCTGGGCGCGCGCCGCCCCTCCCGCCTCCACTCGATCGAGGAACTCCCGATCGCGCTCGGCATGCTGATCGTCTCCGACGGGGCGTACGAGGGCTCGGTGCTCGGCGCCGTCAACTACGGCCGCGACTGCGACTCCATCGCCACGATGGCGGGGGCGATCGCCGGAGCCCTGTCCGGTGCCGGCGCGGTCCCGCCGGCCTGGGCCAAGCAGGTCGCCGAGGCCAGCCGCCTGGACCTGCACGCCCCGGCGTCGGCGCTGGCCGCGGTGGCCCGCGAGGTCTTCGCCCTGGACCGGGCCCGGCGCCGCGACCACGAGTCGGCCTTCCACGCCCTCGCGACCCCCCGATGACCACCTGCGACCCCGCGGGACCCACCCCGGCCCCGGGAACCGGCCCGGCGGCGCACCTCGCGGAAACCGGCCGGGATCCCGCGCACCTCACGGGGCGGAACCGCCCGCCCGCCCCGGACCCCGCACGGCACGGACCGCCCGCGGGATCCGGCCCCGCGGAAACACCCACGGAACCCGGCCGAGACTCCCCGCCCCACACCGGACAGAACACCGCCCCGACCCCGCCCACGGGATCCGGCCCCGCAGAAACGCCCGCGGAACCCGGCCGAGGCTCCCCGCCCCACGCCGGGCCGGCCCCCGTGCGGCACGGGCCACCCGGGAGAACCGGCCCGGTCTCCCCGCCCCGCGACGGGCAGACCCCCGCCACACATCCGACCCCGCCCGCGGGATCCGGGCCGGACGGGGCGGGGTGGTCGGCCGTCCGGCCGTCCCCCGGCTCCGGCGCGCCCCCGGGGGGGAGGGCCGGAAGGGGGTTTCCGGGTCACCTGGGCGCAGCCCGAGGACCTGGTCGGGCACGAG
>NZ_JBHYVA010000783.1:0-3708 GCF_042750055.1 Streptomyces sp. NPDC059456 | reverse complement strand
GCCCGCAGGGCCTCCACCTCCCCCGGCCGGGGCACCCCCGCGGCCATCGCATCGCACAGCCCGCGGGCCGCGGGCGAGAGGGATCCGCTCATCGCGCCGTCATCCCCCCGTCCACCGCGAACTCCGTGCCCGTCACGTACGAGGACGCGTCCGAGCACAGGAACACCACCAGCTCCCCGACCTCCTCCGGCCGGCCCATCCGCCCCAGCGGCACGTGCGACCAGTCCTGCCCGGCGACCGCCGAGACCATCGGCGTGTCGATCGCCCCCGGATGCACCGAGTTGACCCTGATCCCGTCCCCCGCGAGGTCGAGGGCCGCCGACCGGGTCAGCCCGCGCAGCCCGAACTTGGTGGATCCGTACGCCGCGTGGCCGGGGATCCCGACCAGGCCGGCCGCGGAGGAGACGTTCACGATCGAGCCGCCCCCGGCCTCCCGCATCACCGGTGCCACGGCCCGGATCCCCAGGAACGGCCCCAGCAGGTTCACCCGTACCAGGAACTCGAACTCCTCGGGCGGCTGCAGCTCCACGTGGGCCGTGCGCCACACCGCCGCGTTGTTGACCAGTGCCGAGACCGTACCGAAGGCGCGTACGGCCTCCCGGACGACCGCGCTCCAGCCGTCCGCCTCCGCCACGTCGTGCCGGACGTACAGCCCCTGGTCGCCCAGGGCGGACGCGACCGCCCGGCCCTCCTCCTCCCGTACGTCCGTGACGACCACCCGCGCGCCGGCCTCCGCGCACAGCCGCGCCCCGGCCGCGCCCTGCCCGCGGCCGGCGCCGGTGATGACGACGACCTTCCCGTCCAGCGAGATCACCCGTCAGCCCTCCCATACGCCTAAGAGAAATACTTCTAGCAGGCATACCCGAGGGGCGGAAGGGGCGGTGCGGAGCGGTCGTAGACTGCGCTGCGTGGCAGACGAGGCGAACGGGCGCACGCTCCCGGCGACCAGCTGGGCGGTGCTCGGGCTGCTCTCCTTCGGCGAGGAACTCTCCGGCTACGACCTGAAGAAGTGGGCGGACCGGTCGCTGCGCTTCTTCTACTGGAGCCCGTCCTTCAGCCAGATCTACAGCGAGCTCAAGCGCCTGGAGAAGGCCGGCTACGCCTCCTCCCGGCAGGTCGCGCAGGAAACCGGAACCCGCGACAAGCGGGTCTACCGGATCACCGGCGAAGGCATGGCGGCCGTACGGACATGGGCCCGCGAGACCCCGGTCGACCCGCCCGTCCTCAAGCACGGGCCGATGCTGCGCCTGTGGCTGGGCCATCTGCTGGAGCCGGAGCAGATGCGCGAACTCCTGCACCGGCAGCAGGAGTTCGCCGAGGAGATGCGCCTGCGCGCGGTGGCCGAGGCGCAAAGCGCGCAGGACGGTCCCGCCCGGGCCTACCCGGCGCTCACCCTCGCGTGGGCCGAGCGGTACTACGCCTCCGAGCGCGACCTGGCGGCCGCGATGCTCGACGACATCGCGGCGCTGGAGGGCGAGCGCGAGCGCCCGTAGGTGCGCCGGGGCCCGCCCCCGTGCGCCCGGGTTCCGCCGCGCCCGGCTGACGTACGCTCGGGGCCATGACGGGCACGACGGACACGACCGGCACGCCACGCGCGACGGGCGGCGCGACACGCTCCGGGACGGGCGGCGCGAGGGGCAGCGCGATTGACCTCCGCAAGCTGGAAGCCACCGCTCCGGGCCTCGTGAACCTCTACAAGAGCGCCGGCATCTCGCTCCGCAAGCACGGCCTGGAGGGCGGGCGGGCCTCGGTCTACCTGGTCCTGGACCACTCGGGATCGATGCGCCCGTACTACCGGGACGGCACCGTGCAGGCCCTCGCCGACCGGGTGCTCGGCCTGTCCGCGCACCTCGACGACGACGGCCGCGTCCCGGTGGTGTTCTTCTCCACCGACGTCGACGCGGTGGAGGAGATACCGCTCGCCGGGCACCAGGGCAGGATCGCCGAGATCGCCTCGCGCCTGGGCCACATGGGCAAGACGGCGTACCACGCGGCGATGGACGCGGTCATCGACCACCATCTGGACTCGGGGTCGGCGAAACCCGCCCTCGTGGTCTTCCAGACCGACGGCGGCCCGGTCAACAAGACGGCGGCGGAGCGCTACCTGTGCAAGGCGGCCCGGCTCCCGCTGTTCTGGCAGTTCGTCGGCTTCGGCGAGACGCACAGCTCACAGTTCGACTTCCTGCGCCGCCTGGACGAACTGCCCGTGCCGGAGCGGCGGGTGGTGGACAACGCGGGCTACTTCCACGCCGGCCCCGACCCCCGCCGGGTCCCGGACTCGGTGCTGTTCGACCGCCTGGTGGGGGAATTCCCGTCCTGGCTGGCGTCGGCCCGCGCGGCGGGCATCGTACGCACCTGACCGACGGCTTTGATGGACGCATGACGACGAACAACTGGGCAGCGTTCGAGCAGCAGGAACCGGAATTCGCGGCTACCGTCCGGGCCCGTTTCGCGCAGTACCCGCACCACGTCCTCGGCACCCTCCGCAAGGACGGCTCCCCGCGCCTGACCGGACTGAACGTCGACATCCGCGGCGGCGAACTGTGGCTCGGGATGATGCCGGGCTCGCTGAAGGCCAAGGACCTCCAGCGCGACCCGCGGTTCGCCCTGCACACCAACCCCGGAGCGGGCGAGACGATGCCCGACGGGGACGTGCGGATCTCCGGGCGCGCGATCGAGCTCCTGGACCCGCCCGAGCTGCACCGGTACGCGGAGGAGACGGAGACCCCGCACCCCTTCCACCTCTTCCACGCGGACCTGACGGAGGTGGTGCTCACCGGCGTCGAGGGCGACGACCTGGTGGTCCGCACCTGGACCCCGGCCCACGCCCTGCGCACCCTGCGCCGCACGAACGACGACGAACCCCCGCGCGAGGACCCGGCTAGCTGAAGCGGGGGCGGGCCGGGGTGGTGAGGGGGGTGGGGGCGATGTCGATCCAGCTGCGGTCGATGGTGAGCGCGACCCCGCCGTGGGTGTCGGTGTGGTCGCCGCGGTACTGGTGGGCGCGGCGGCGGCCGGCCCACTGGTGCGTACGGGCGGGCAGGCCCGTGTCGGCATCGGACACCGATGCCCGGCCGTTCCAGGCGGCGACCCACAGCACGTCGGGCATCGCCTCCGGGGCCTGGTCGTGGTGGGCGCTGAGCGCCTTGGCGCCGGAGCTCGCCGCGACGTAGGCGCCGGCGCGGTAGCCGAGCTCGTGCAGGCGGACCGTCCAGGCGGTGAGGTAGGCGACGACCGGGGGGTCCCAGGTGGTCCGGTCCGCGTAGTTCTCCAGGTCGTTGTAGAGCACCGTGCCCTCCGCCAGGCCCAGGGAGCGGGCCGTCGCGACGGCGCCTCCGGCCGCCTCCATGCCCTCCTCGTTGGCCTCGGACGGGTCGGGTGACAGGCCGGTGCTCGCGCTGCTCCAGGGCTGCGGGCCGACCCAGAGGGGCATCAGGTGCCAGCCGGCGGCGAGCTGCCTGCGCACCCAGCCGGCCGTCAGCTGCGGCTGCGCGCAGGCGCGGGCGCGGCCGCCGATGTAGACGCCGACCGCGCCGAAGGGGGAGTCGGCCCGCCAGGTGTCCATGGTGCGCTGGGTCGGGGCGGTGCAGGTGTCGAAGCCGTGGCCGGTGAAGGCGGCGCGGGTCAGGGGCGGGACGGGGGTGCCGGCGCTCGCCCCGGCCCCGGCGATCGCGGCGGCCGCGGCCGGGAGCGGGGCCGGGGCCGGGG